>JAIRPZ010000017.1 GCA_031256755.1 Planctomycetaceae bacterium | reverse complement strand
AACCGGATTTTAATAAAAAAGAACAGAATAACGGGAACTGCCGGCAGCAAAAGTCCCCATGCAAACGGATTCAGTATTGTCATTGAATCGTGCCGGTATTCCGGCAAGCATTAGAATTGAAAATTGCGTTGAAGAGGATGACCGGTGACGGTTTTATTCTTCTTTCCTCATTATCAATGATTAATGATCAATGATCAATTCCCTGTGGCATCACCCCGCCGGTGCTAGCCGCGCGGACAGTCCTGCCAGACGGACGGTATTTTGGGCGGTATCCGCAATACTGCCGGCGGCAGCTCTCATCCGGCAAAAAACAACGGCGGACGAATGCCCGCCGCTTTCAATCTCTTTTTTAACAGGATTTACAGGATTCCCATGATTGTCAGGATAATTAAAAGAAATTCAAAATTCTGTTTTATTCTGTAAAATCCTGTCTATCCTGTCAAAAATACTGCCCGTCCGGCAAGGACACGGTAATGACCCATAGCCATTCTGGAAAACACGCCGGGTTACCTTTTCGGCGGAATTAAGACAACCCGAAGGGCTTCTCCGCTCGTCATCAACTCGAATGCCTTTTCGATCTGGTCAAGCGGCAGCAGATGCGATGCAATTTTGTCTGCCGGTATTTTTTTTGCGGCAATCAATTCGACCGCTTTCTTTACATGTTCCGGCGTAGAATCACTCGATCCGATCAAATGAATTTCGCCGTAATGCAGCAAACGGCTGTCCAAAGTCAGCGAACTTTTTCCAACCGGCAGCGAAGCAAACAGCACGACCGTTCCTTGTTTACGGACCAGAGACAATGCTTCTTCCTGCGGCGGTGCCGCCGGTGCCGCTACAATCACGACATCCGCTCCGATGCCGCCCGTCTCCCGCTTGATCACCTCGGCAAGATTTTCCGTTGCCGGATCAACCAATACATCAATACCGAAGTTTTTTCCCTGATTACGCCGCAACTCATTGAGTTCCGACATAATGATCTTTCCTGCCCCGAAAGCCCTCGCCGCAACGGCATTGAGCAGCCCCATCGGACCGGCACCCATTACCAACACGGTTTCGCCTTGTTTGATATGACACTGGCTCACGGAATTGACAGCACAACTTGTCGGTTCGGCAAGAGCCGCATGTTCGGCTTTTACACCGGCAGGCACCTTAATGACGTGACCGCCACGCAGAGCCAATTCGGGAATCGTGACGTATTCCGCCATTCCGCCAGCATAAGAAAAACCCATCGGGGCAAGCGATGCACAAAGATTGCGGTAGTTATTTTTGCAATAAAAGCATTCGCCGCAGGAAATACTCGTTGCCATAACAATTCGGTCACCCGCTTGCCACCCGCCGCCTGCCGCCCGCTGTTCTTCGACAATGCCGGTGAATTCATGTCCCATCGGCAGCGGTGCTTTGATTCGGGGGTTGCCGTGATGCTTGCTCTTCAAATCCGTGCCGCAAACGGCACAGGCATCAACGTGAACAAGAAGTTCCCCTTCTTTACACACGGGTTTCGGAATGTCTTCAACACGAATATCGCCGGGGGCGTGATAAACAACTGCCTGCATAGAAAAATACCGGAAAACAAACAAATAAATTTTTGTTGCAGATATTCTACACTATTTGCCGGAATCTTCAAGCCACCATAATTTCGGAAGCGGATTGTCCCGCATTTCAGCAGAAAATTCCGCACAACTATAACGATGCCGCAGTGATCGGTCTGTTTCGCCGGATTGATCACCGGTGCGTTTCTGTTTTTCCCGCACACATTGAATCAAACCGTTCTCCATAATCAAAAAAATCTGATCCGTTTCAATGTTGAAAAGACACCGGTCGAATTGTCTAATGTCGTAAGTAAATACTTTATGCCCTTTTTCTTTGTCCAGAGCCGTCAGTTTACCATGTTTATCAATGACATAAACATATTTTTTTGATGCCGCCGCAAAACGTTTAACGTCCGGGACAAACCATTTTTCCGTTCCGGTTTCCAAATCCAGCGCATGCATTCCGCCGCCGTTGGCTATCGGGGCGTAGACATTTTTTCCGATGATTCCGATTTGTTCTAAAAGCGGCCCATGGGCAGGACACTGCCAAAGCACATTCCCCGTCAATCCTTCAATAGCAAAAATATAAGATGCTCTTCCTCCTGTAACAATAATATCCGGTACGACAGTATTCAGCACTGTTCCGTTCCGCTGAACAACAATCTGACTGTTTGTCGGCATCGCTAAAATCGAGTTAAAACCCGGACGTTTGATCTCGATACTGTGCTGCGGATCCATAAAAAACGATCTGCCGGCGGAATCAACACGGTAACACAAAATCATATCCTTGTTTGACAAGTTTTCGATTTTTGCGGTGTGGATATAGCCATGTTCGGTCACCCACGTGAGCATTTCCTTATGTGTATCTGCATTGACATCCGGTTCCGGCTGTCCGTATTCATCTTTTTTATAACGGTACTCCTGATATGTCAGCAGCGGTTTCGTCCACAATTGACCGAAAGCCATACAGGTAATCGGTATCCGGTGCGTATCATCAAGTCCGATGTCATTGCTGTCTGCCGCAATTTCCTCTTTTTCGTAAAGCAATTGCTTGGCGTTATCGAATTGCCTCATCACCTCTTTCAGTTCTTTTAATTTCGGGTCTCTTTCCGCTAAAAGCGTATGTCTGCCGGGCAGAGACGTTTCCGCAGACGGATGATCGACCGGAACACGCAGCGGCACCTCTTTCACCGGAAAGGCGACAATTTTTTGGTCAACAAGCGGAACATAAACGTAGTGTTCGCTTGCCTGACAAGCGGCAGCAGCAGGAGACGGCAACGGAACCCGCAGCAATTGTTTGCCGGTTTGACGGTGAAAAATATAAATTTCTACGTTATTGTGAACAAAAACCATGCGGCTGTTGACGGCAGGTTCAGTCAGCGTGTCCCGGCTGCTGCCGACAATCCGGTTTTTTCCGATTGCTCGCGACCAAAGCCATTCACCGGTTTCCGAATCAAGAACGTGCAACTTGGCATCGCTTGTTACAATAAACATGTTTCCGCCTTCAACGAGAACGTGCTGAACACTTCCTTCGGCGTGCAGAATTTTTAATTGATGAAACCAAACCCGCTGAAAACCGTACCGGGCAAGTTCCTGCTGCGTTAAAAGCGGTACTTTTTCCTTCGCCGCTGCAAAAGATGCAAAGAGTCCGACAAAAATAAAACAAAAAAACGGAATAATGCGTTTCATACGGCAATGCTGTTTTTGTAATACTGTCCGCAATACGGCAGAAAACGGGAGGGAACGCTGCCCCGTTTATCGGATTTCGGAAAACACGGACAAGCAGAATCATACCAAAAATCAGATTATAACGGGCAGCGAAGTCCCCCGGCTGCCGTTATTCGGTAATTTCAACGGCAATGAGCGGTTCGGCACCGGTTTCAGGCGAGAACCGGGCAAAACAGAAATCATCGGTCAAATTGTGTCCCAGCACTGTCCGGTTGCCCGGCGTTGTCAGCGACCGGTACAGTAAAAATTGATCCTGATGAAGTTGAACACGGTAGCCGACGGCTTGATCTTCCGGCACTTTTTGCATGTTTTCCCCTACGGTTAATGACCGCCACGTATATTTTTTCTTCATTCGTCCGCTGTCCAAATCGAACAGAAGCGGCGCAAACAAGGAACGACCGGACGTTTTCTGCCGGAGGACTAATTTTCCGTCTTCGACTATGCACGAACCGGGAACATCGGCGGATTTCCACTCCGGCAAACCGATTGGCAATACCCGAAACGGACGGACGGCAGCGTGACCGGCATTTTTTTCGAGCGGATAAAAATCAATTTCTGCGGCATCCGGCGGGGATTTCGCCTGAAAACGGGGCGAAGGATAAAGTTCGGAACAGTAAAAGATTTCCTGCCGGCGGCTTTGCGGTTTTTCCCCGCCGATAACAGCATCCGCAAGAAGCAGCACGTTATCTTTGCTGTTCACCAGCAGACAACGCTGCAAGCGATAACCGCCGCTGAGTGGTAAATCAATTTCACGGTAAATGCATCCTTTTTCTTTGTGAACACAAATTTCTGTCCATGCTCCGTCAGGCAAAAGGACTTTGTTTCCGAGCCGGACGTGAAATGTCCACGAACCGAAAAGTACCGGTTCCTTTTCGGCAGCAACTTCCAGCAGCACGGTATTGTCCGGTGATTCAAAATCGAGAGAAGCCGTCAGTTTGTTCATATTTCCTGTTTTCTACTGATTATTTTGTGCGGTGTCCATAAATGGACAGAACGGCAGGGAACGGATTCTGTCCGTTCTTTAAGGATTTATTCCTGAAACCATGTTTCATAAAGTTTCCGCAGATCGTTTTTTTCGTCATCGGAGGCGGCTTCTTCCATTGCGCGGCGGAGCGTTTCCGGTACGATAAAAATTTCTGCCGGGCGCGGCATTTGATATTTTTTGACAACGGCATCCAATAATTTTTTGATCTTTTTGTCGAGATCGTGATACCGGCAAATTTCTTCGTAGAGAGCGGGATGTCCTACAGACGGTCCGAAAAGCCCCATTGTGCAATATGTTCGTTCTCAAAATGGATCAACACAATCATGATACCGAAAGAAAATAAAACCGCAACGGGGTACACGCCCCCCGCCAAGTTTCCCCCGCAACGGAACAATTTTCCCCATTTCCGTTTTCCGCTATTGACAATTCTCCGGCTTCAGGGTATACTTTTCATGTGTATACGTCATGGTGGCGTAGTTATTTTTTACCTCTATAAAAAGGAGAAACACAATGAGTACGAAAATTTTGACACCGGTTCACGAAGTGACCGGCTGTACAGTCCAGAACGGGAAACAGACGTTCTCCGCCTTCACCGCCGGTTTCACAACCGAAATCACCGGCACAACCCTTACAAACGCTCCCATGCATAGTAAAATAGGCAAA
>JAIRPZ010000258.1 GCA_031256755.1 Planctomycetaceae bacterium | reverse complement strand
TGCGGCGTTGGGTACAATTTTTTTACGAGGCGGACAAGAAAAGCGAGGGGGAAATGAAAACGTTATTGAAGGGAGATGCGGTATTAACAAGTGCTTACAAGGCGTATCAGCAATTTAATGCGGATGTGCGTTTGCGAGCGATAGATGACGCGCGTGAGCAGTATTTGCACGATGTTGCGTCCCAAAAGGTGGATGCCTTCCGCGAGGGACTCGCCGAAGGCGAAGCCAGAGGTGAAGCCAGAGGTGAAGCGAAAAAAGCCATAGAAACGGCGTGGAAGATGAGACAAGAGGGATTTCCCGTTGACGCAATTTCACGGTTGACCGGTCTTTCGGCGGAAGAAATTAAACGTCTGCGGTAGGAACAACAGACGTGCCACTCCATTGAAAATGCCTAACGCTCCATTACAAATTCCGTTTAATGACAATATCGCCGGTGTTTTTGGCGTTCTTTGTCATCGGTTCGCCGCCGTCGTCTTTGCCGTTCTGTCCAAAAGAATACAAAATATAACCGTCATGCTCCGGTTTGTATTGCAGCGTTTGCCGTCCGGTAAACGGGTCAAGCGGCACATCCTCCATGTATTTCGGCACCAACGCCGCCAGCGTCTCCGGGTACTTCACATTGTCCGCCTTGTACAATTCCAACTGCAATGCCAGCCGGAGAAGTTCCGTTTTCGTACCGCCGTCCAGCAATATCAATGTACAGTATTGCCAAGCCGGCGCAAGGCGGCAATACAACAGTTCGGCAACCATTTGAGAACGGACGTAAATCAGCGGAAGTGCCAAATGCCGGACACGGAATTCGCCACTCATCAAGCGTATTCTTTCATCGGCCGCGTCTGTGTAAGACCGCCACGTCGCCGGACTTGTCCGCCATTCCGACGCGAGGTCTGTCTGCAACAATTCCGTCAGCCGTTTTCCGGCAGTATTCATATCAAGCGGCAATGCCGCATAGAACGGAACTCTGAATTCGCTGCAACTCGGGAATTCGCCGAAAGCAAGATTCCAACGCTTTGTGATGCCCTGTTTATAAAGATAACTCAAAGTGTCGTAAGGCGTTAATTCTTCCAACAGCGAAGTCATCACCGCAGCGTCCCACCGGCTCGGCAATTTCTGCACGGATTCCGCCAATCGGGCAAGTTGTTCACGAGTTGCCGTACCGGATTGAAGCAGCAGCAACGCCGAATGGTAAGCCATTTCTTCAATAGAATTTCCGACTAATTTTGTAACAAAAATATCGGAACGGAGAAAATGCCGGGCAAGGTGAAACATCGTCAGTAAATCATAAACGGCACCGTCAATGTCGCCGTCTCCGATACGTGCAGCAATGCGGAATTCCAGCGAGCGGGCAAAATCCCGACTCGCCTGAACATCCGGCAGTTGTATCTGAATCAGACTGTTTTCCCGCTTCCGCCAGCCCTCATAATGCGGTTTCCGTGCTGCAACGCCGAGCAAATCCAGCACCGGCGAATAATCGGCAAGCCAAGCGGCCACTTCAGGATGTTCCACCGTTTTCCAAGCGGTCTTTTTGTAACGCTGGTCGAAAATCTCGTGCGTCCACTCTTTTTCTTCGGGCTTGCCTTTCAATTCTTTCTGTTTCCGGTTGACTCTGGAAGTGATGGCAATCTTGTCTAAAAATTTCGGTTTTGCCAGCGGGTCAATGCCCATCGCTTCGCACATCGGCTTCCAATAAGTCCCGAAAAAGAATTTGCTTTTTTCGTGTGCAGGCAATTCTTCCCAAGGAACTTCGTTCATCAGGGCATTTTGTTCGAGAATCCGGGGACCGCAGGCGGCGAGCATCAGCCGCGCCCCGTTGTCTTCCGGCGGAGCGATGTTCGGCAGCCACGTGGCCTCTGACCAAGCGGCGAAATAATCCGGCGTACCATCCGGCAGCAGCGGCGGGAATGCCGTGAGACCGGTCGTTTCCGGCGAAATCCGAAGCGAAGACGGAATCAGACAGAAATAAACGAGTAATCCGGCGGCGAATATCCACCACCAACAACCATTGATACGGCATACAAATTTTACATCCAAGCGGTTCTTCATTTTATTCTTTCGGTTAGAGCAGCGGGAACGACCGGCAAAACACTTGCCGGCAAAATACCCGCCGGTACAACACCAGCGGGCGGGACAACAGCAATGCCGATTTTGATCGGCGGAACAGGAACGATCGTTTTCGGAGATAATTCAAGCGGCGGCAGAATCTCTTTGTTGGGAAATAACGCCAGCCATTCCTCTTCCGGCAGTCCCGTTGCCGGAGAATAACGGAATTCATCATTTTCATAACAGTTTCTGCCGGAATGGCGCGGAATCTGATTGTTCTCTCCGATCAGCCACAGCAGTATACCACCTTTTCGGACAAAATCTTCTTCGGTTGTCCATAGTTTACTGTACAGCACCGGATGCGGACGGACATAACAACAAACGGCTTCCGCACACCAATCCTCGCCGCGGACGTAGGGCAGCGGCGAAGAATAACGGTCTGCCCAGATTTGCTGCACCGCTTTTGCCAAATCCTTGCCGGGAAAGTGCGGACGGGAATCTTTGCCTGTCAGCACCGGACTAATGGTAACAGATATTGCCGTCAGCGCGGCAAAAAGAAAAATGCTGCAAAAAACGATGACCGCCGACCGGGCAAACATCCGTTCCCGTTCCGGCGGTATTTTTATCATGTAAAGCAGGTACAGCGGCAGAAGCAGCCAGAGATGGCAGCCGAGTGCCGTCCGCATATCGCCGGCGCATACAAAAGCAATGACTAATTGTACAAAAAACGGAGCAAAAATGAAAAACGTTAAAAACCTTCCGGCAAAATCAGTTCGGAGGTTTATCCTGCCGGAAATCCGCCGTACTCCCAGCACCGGAAAAAGCGGCAGCAGCAAAACCAGCAGAATCGGAATTTGCGTCAGTGCAAAACGCAGCGGCGAGAAAAACCGGTCCCGAAAATCAGGATCGGCATCGCCGATGGAAGTGAATGTATATTCCGTCATTTCCGCAACGGCTTGAGGCAGATAAAGGAAATGCAGAAGCAGCGGCACGGTAAGAATAAAGCAAACCGATGTGGAAAGATACGGACCGGCGGTTTTCCAGTATTTTCTTGCCGCCGGTTCCAAAAACATAAAGGCAAGAATCACCGCAATAAGAATAAAAACCGTGAACTTGCAGTAAAGCCCCAGTCCCAGTGCGGCTCCGGTCAGTATCCAGTACCGCATCTTGTTTTCTTTCAGCGCGAAGTAAAGAGAACAAACCGCCGCAAGCCAGAAAAACCGCATAAATGTCCGGTTATTATAAACGGTGCTGTCGTAATGAAAGTAAAAATAGGAGAGCAGCGTTAAGGCGGCAAGCAGGGCATATTTCGGCGGCAGGAATTCTTTCGCAAATCGCCAAACGAGCAAAACGGAAAGCAGGCATGCCGTTTGTGCGGCAAGATACGGTGCCGCTTCAGACCGGTTTGTCAGCAGCGAATACAATTCAACCACCCAGCCCTGAAAGGCGGGATGTTTGAAAGTCGCAATGACCCGGTTCTGCCCGATGACCATCATCTCCATCGTGTCAATGTGATAGTTCGGCAGGAAAAAGAGCGGAGTCACCGTCCAGAGAAGACCGTGCAGCAGCAATGCCGACAGCAGAAGAAGAAAATAACGGTGATTGTTGTGATTGTTTTTCCGAAGAGAAAGTTCGTCAGAAAGGACGGCAGAAGCATGACTGGACATAAATAAAACAGGTTGGCGGAAAAGTGAACACCGCCATTATAAAGACCGGAAACAGGCAACGCAATAGAAAAACGCCGATAAAAAACGCCGCTTGTATTTTGTTTGCATTCCGTTTTTATTGTGATAAAATGAGCAAAAAGAGACGCGAAACCTTTCACCCCCTTTTTATTATGCGTATCGTTATTTCTCTTCTCCTTGCGATGTTTTTACCGCTGCCGGCTTTTGCCCAGCCGGAAAGCATTGACCAAATCCGAAAAACATTCAAACAGCCCGGTAAGGATTACAGCACCGGCCCGCTTTGGACATGGAATGACCTCCTGACCGAAAAACAAATCCGCAGCACGATGCAAGATATGGCAAAACAGCACGTCAAACAGGTTTGGGTTCATCCCCGCCCCGGTTTGATGACTCCCTATCTCGGAGATGATTGGTTCAAACTCTGGGGCATCGCTCTGAACGAAGCGGAAAAACTCGATATGAACGTCTGGATTTACGATGAAAATTCGTATCCCAGCGGTTTCGCCGGCGGATTTGTACCGGAAGCCATGCCCGACTCGCGGCTCCGGTCGCTCGAAATGAACCGGGAAAAAGAACTCGCCGCATTGGATAATTTCGTTTGGTACGTTTTCAAAATCACAAAAACCGAAGACGGAAAAGAATCCTTCGAGAACGTTACCGCTTGGGCAAAGGAACAGGGAAAACTTCCGGCAGGCAACTGGCTCGTCTGCCGCTGTCAGTCCGGCAAGAATCCTTTCGGTTCAAGCGGGTGGTTCGGCGGTTTCTGGTATGTTGACCTGCTGAAAAAAGGAGTGACCGAAAAGTTTCTCGAAGTCACGCTTGAACCATACCGCAAGCATTTCGGTAATCAGTTCGGCAAGCGGATTCCGGGAAGTTTTACCGATGAACCGAATCTGGTGCAGGGTGCCGGACGCTTTCTCTGGAATGAAGAATTTCCGCAGGCGTTTGAACAGAAATTCGGCTACAGTATTATTGACAACGTGCCTTCGCTCATCACCGAAACCGGCGACTGGAAAAAAGTCCGGCACGATTACGACCAACTCCGTCTCGACCTTTTCATTGAACGCTGGGCAAAACCGTATCACGATTACTGCGAAAAATACGGTTTGGAGTTTACCGGTCATTACTGGGAACATGGCTGGCCCAACACGGCGCACGGTCCCGACAATATGGCGATGTATGCATGGCATCAGCGTCCGGCGATTGATACGCTGTGCAATCAATACAGCAATGGTGTCAATGCGCAGTTCGGCAATGCCCGCAGCGTGAAAGAATTGGCATCTGCCGCCAATCAGATGGGACGCAGCCGGACGCTTTCCGAAACCTACGGTGCAGGCGGCTGGGACTTGCGGTTTGAAGATATGAAACGCATCGCCGACTGGCAGTATGCGCTCGGCATCAACACCACGAATGAACATCTTTCTTATGTCACTCTCCGCGGCGCACGCAAACGCGACCATCCGCAGTCCTTCTCGTATCACGCTCCATGGTGGGAAGCGTATCACGTTTTAGAGGATTACCATACGCGTCTTCAATATGTGCTGTCGCGCGGCGAACAAATCAATCACGTTCTGGTGATTGAACCGACCACAACGGCGTGGATGTATCAGGGACACCCGCATCTCGGCAAAATCGGCAAGGATTTTCAGCAGTTCGTTCACCAACTGGAAGAACATCAGTACGAATACGACCTCGGCAGCGAAGACATCATCGCCCGCTGGGGGAAAACAGAAAACGACCGTCTCGTTGTCGGCAAGCGGAGTTATGAAACGGTGATTCTTCCGGCAAACACCGAAAACATCAACGGGAAAGTGCTGGAATTATTGAAACGATTTGTCAAAAACGGCGGAAAATTTGCGGCCGTTTCGCTGCCGGAACGTGTTGACGGAAAATTGCAGCCGGAAATCAAAGAGCAACTCGGCGGCAAAACGGTTTCCGTTGAAGACGCACTCGAACATGCCCGCCAGCCGAAGCGGCTGACTCCCGGTTACAGCGGTTTTGATTTTGAAGGTTTTTCTGAAATGACGCATCACATGCGGCGGACGCTGCCGGAAGGGGACTTTATTTTTCTCTGCAATACCGACATTAAGGAAAAAACAAGCGGGAAAATTGCTGTTCACGGATACGTTTCTGTAGAACAATGGCATCCTGAATCAGGAATCATGACACCTTATCCGTTTGAGGATGACGATAATCCGCAATCCGCGATCACAACGGTCAACGTTGAATTGCCTCCGTGCGGCAGTATTTTGCTTTTTATGAACCGTCATCTGAGCCGTCAACGGAACAACAAACCTGCGGCAAAGACGCAGAAAGTTGCCGCTGCGCCGGACAGGATTTATCCGAACAATATCCGTGTGAAACGGAACAGCCCGAATGTGCTGACGCTTGACTACGTTGACATCAAAGCCGGCGGCGAAGAGCGGAAAGATATTTACACGTATCAGGCCGACCAGTGGGTTTGGAAAAAGCATGGTTTCGGCAAGAATCCGTTTGACAACGAGGTTCAGTTCCGCGACCGGCTGCTGACAAAGACGTTTCCGGCGGACAGCGGTTTTTCGGCGGTGTACCGGTTTACTGTTACGGAAAAGGTTCCGTCTCCGCTGTACATTGTTCTTGAGCGTCCCGACCTCTACACGGTAACGTGCAACGGCAAGCCGCTGCGCCGTCCGCCGCTTGCCGGTACGCAGAAAGAGACACCGGAATTCAGGGACTGGTATCTGGACAAGTCCTTCGGCAAAATGGACATCACCTCGGCGGCAAAGGTCGGCGAAAACGAAATCGTGATAACGGCGCAACCGCTGACGATTTGGAGCAACGTTGAACCGGCGTACCTTCTCGGTGATTTTTCGCTTGAACCGGCGGCAAAGGGTTTTGTCGTGAAACCGGCAAAGACGTTGACGTTCAATTTGCCGGAACAGGCGGCGGAAGAGGAGACACATTCCGCCGGACAAGAGGGCGTTTCATGGCTCACATCAGGTATTGATTTTTCGGCGGACAAATCAGACCGTGCGCCGTATATTATTTTTGACCTTGGTCAACCGGTTCCGCTTGGGGAAATCCGCGTGTGGAATTACAACGAAACCGGAATGACCAAGCGGGGCGTGAAAGAGGTCAAAATTTACGGTTCGGCTGCGCCGGTTGCGGCACAAAAAAAACTGCTGGGAACATTTGTTCTTGAACCGGCAGGCAATGCGCCGCAAAAACTGCCGCTGCCGGCTCAATCGGCGGCGTTCCGGTATCTTACGTTTGAAATTCTCTCCAATCACAACGGCGTTTCCTATCCGGTGAAGGAAGGGAAAACGCCGCCGGACAATGGTTTCGCCGGTCTTTCTGAAGTCAAATTCTTCGGTGCGGCGGGAGAAATCACCGGAGTCAACGTTGCGGAAGTTTCGAGTGAATTGACCAGAGCCGGCGGATTTGACCGCAAAGCCGTTTATACGGTTGACGGTTCCGGTTTGAGCCGGTCGCCGGAACTGCGGACGGCTTGGGATAAACAGGGGATGCCGTTTTATATGGACGGCGTGAGTTATACGGAAACATTCTCACTTAAACAAACGCGGGGCAAACACTTTTCCGTGCAACTCGGCAAATGGTACGGCAGCGTGGCGAAGGTGAGTGTCAACGGCAAAGAGGCGGGTTTTATTTATGCTGCGCCTTGGGAACTGGACGTGTCGGACTTTGTGAAAAACGGGCGGAACGAAATCACGGTCACGGTGATTGGCACGCCGAAAAACCTGCTGGGACCGCACCACAACGGCAAACTCCGCGGCACGGCGTGGCCCCGGATGTTCCAAACGGCACCGCCTCACCAGCCGTCCGGTTCGGCGTACGACTTCATCCGTTACGGACTGTTCGAACCGTTCACGGTCAAGCCGTTTGACGTGACGGAAAATAGGCGTTTATCGGGAAACGGCGGGCAAGGCGGAAGGGGATGGCGGCAAAATCCGCAAAACCGTTAAAAAATTCCTAAACTGCCCGACTGGTACAATCCGATATTCCTGACATGGAAACCCGTCGTCAGGAATTTCGGATTGGAGTGATGGTGCTTGCCGCCGTTGTCAGTTTGGTATTGATGACCATGTTTTTCGGCAGGCAGCCGATGCTCCGTATCAGCGAGGAAAATCTCGTGCAGGTACGGTTTCAGCGGTCGCCCGGCATTAAGCGTAATTCTCCTGTATTCAAAAACGGCGTGCAGGTCGGACGCGTTGTCAAGGTTGAACTTGTTGATCAGGACAGGGAAGTCGAAGTGACGCTTGCGCTCGATAAACGCCGCAAGATTTACACGAATGAAGAGTGCCGTATCCGTCAAACGGTCATTATGGGGGACGCTTCGCTGGAATTCGTCAAACGGACAAACTACAACGGTATCGTTGAGGAAATTGATCCGGCGATGCCTCTTGTCGGAGTCGGGTCGTCCGACATTATGGGAGGATTCAGCAACATTGAAGGGGATTTGACGGAGGCGATTAAAAATGTTTCCGCAGCCGCCGACAATCTGGGCGGATTCATTGAGCGGGTGAATTCTGCATTGGGAACGCCGGAAGAATTCAAAAGCCGGCAGGATAAATTTACGGCAATCGTAGAGGAAACCCGGCAGGCAATGTCCTCGATGCGGTCGATGACTGACGGGGTCAACAAATTGGTCGGCGATCCGCAAATTCAGGCGAATGTCCGAAAGGTGATGGCGGATTTGCCGGATGTGATTGAACGCTCGCGGACGCTTGTCAGCGAATCAACGTCTTTTGTTCAGGAAACAAGGGGATTTATCGAAAAGGGAAACGGTTCGCTGGACACACTGGCGGGCGGTCTCGATAAGGTCTTAAAAACACTGGAAAATGTAACAAAAATAACGGAGCAGGTTGAAGGCGATGTGCCTGAAATTGTGGCGGCGGTGAAAAAAAGTGCGGTCAAAATGGAATCGCTGTTCAGCGAACTGACGATGATTGTTTCCAATTTCCGGCAGTCGGACGGCACGGTCAAGCGTCTGATGCGTGATCCGGCGTTGTACGAAAAATTGTCGGCAACGCTGGACAACGTGGAAAAAATTACGGACGAAGTGGATTGGCTGCTGCGGTGCGAAGTCAAACCGATTGCGTTCAATGTCAAGGTATTGACGGACAAGGCGGCGCGTGATCCGGCGATCTTTCTCCGCAACTTGCTGAAAAAAGAACCGCCGGTGAAACATTTGAGTCCGTACTGGAGCAGTTGCGGAACGGGGGGAACGCTGTTCGGCGGCCGCTGTTCGGAAGGTGTGTATGAAGAAGTGATCGAAGTGATTGAAGACACGCCGGTTCCGGCATTGCCGGCTGCGGTGCGGCAGCCGGTACATCAGCCGAAACCGATGCCGGCTCCGATTTTGAATTTTCATGCGGCACGGCGTTCTGCGGTGCCGCCGGCAGTGCAAGCCGCAGCGGGAAACTTGCCTCGTTCCGCTCCGGCGGCTTATACTGTTCGTGCTGTTGAAGAAATTCCTGAAGAAGGACGAATCGTGAACGTTGATCCTCGTTACGGGGATCAATAGTTTCCAAACTTGACGCAGGTTTTTTCAGCAGACACAATGATTCGTTTTTCGGCTGCCATTAGGTTTGGCATCATAAATCTAGAACGCTGCCGTTTTGTCTGCCGCAGGCGGTGCTGCCGGCTTTTGCGAAACGCCCGTCAGATAATTGCTGAAAACCGCTTGTTCGTACAGACGTTCAAAATAACGGTGAATCACCAGTTGCTGCTTCTTCTCAAAAATATCCGCAATTAAATCGGCTTTGACTTCAGCAATGTTCACTTTCACCGGTTCCACATAACCGATACAAAACAGAATCACAAGGTGATCGTCCGTCTGCACGATTTGCGATAAATCGCCCGGCTTCAGCGAAAACGCTTCCTTTTCCAATTCTGGCTGTCCGCAGTATTTTGCAAACGGCGGAATCACACCGCGTCCCAATCGGGTATCCTGATCAATCGAGTATTTTTCCGCCAGATCGCCGAAATTTTCGGCGGTCTTGTGCCGGTTCGCCATCGCCCACACTTCCTGCGCCCTGCGCTGGTCGCGGAGAATAATCGCCAAACAACGAACTTTTTGACCGTAATTGGCTTCAAAAGACCGCTGTATATCTTCTTCCGTAACAATGACCGCTTTTTTTGTCAATCTTTTCAAAGCGAGCATCGGGGCAACGGTCTGTTTCCGGTAAATTGCCGGCGGCAAACCCGACTCTTCAACCGCTCTTTTGATCCAAAGTTCAGTATCCGCACTGCCGTCTGCTTTTAACGGCAAAAACTTGATCGCGGACTCCCGGATTTCATTGTCAATGTCCGCTTCCGTAATCGTTATTTTTTCCTGCCGGCATGCTTGTTCCACAATCAGGCGGCTGATCATATCGTTCAAAACGGTTTTTCCATGTTTTTGCAGACAGACATCAGCGAGGTCTTTTTGTAAAACCGCCTGCCCGTTCAAAAATGCCGCAACGCCGGGATATTGCGTCATCAATGCCGGGTTGGCAAGAACGATTTGGACTTTTGTTTTTTTCTGCAATTCGGTGAACACATCATCGGCAACCTGCCGCAATTTCGTATCCCGCAGTTTCAGCCGCAATTGTTCCTGTACGGCTTGAAAATCAACCTGCTGCGGTTCAATATATTTTTCGCAGCGAAAAATGATAAACTGTCCGGCGGGCCATTCCACGACCGGCGATATTTCGCCCGGCTTCAATCCGAAAAGAATCTTTTCGATTTGCGGATTGAGCGTGTGATGCCGAACCGGCTGGATCATTCCGCCGTAGGGTTGGCTGACGGGGTCAAGCGATTTATTTTTCGCTGCGGACGGAAAACTTTCGGGATTTTTTTTCAGTGCTGTCAGCAGCGATTCCGCTTCGGCTCTGGAATTAAGCACAATTTGCCGAACCTGCACGGCTTGTCCGAACTGGGCATCGTATGCCTGCTGCAATTCCTGCGGACTGATTTGAACCCGCGGACCGGCAAGTTTAGCAAGCGCAAGCATCCGCCAGACAATGTCCTGACGGTATTGTTCCGGCTGTATTTGCCGCTCTTTTTCGAGCAGTTTTAACCATTGATCGCTCGACATTTTGAATGTTTGCGCCATGCGGATAACTTCGCTGTCAATTTCTTCGGCGGTCACGGTTATTTTGAGCCGGTCGCATTCCATTCGGATAAGATTGGTGTTGATCAATTCCTGAAGTTCGCTTTCGCCGTAAAGCGACAGACATTCGGCGGCAAGTTGATGCCGGAAGATTTTTTCGCCGTTGACTTCGGCGGCGAGTTCCGGTGTATCGAGTTTGAGGGTATTGACCGGCTTTGCGGCGGACGGGGCTGGTGTCGGCGGCTGTCCGAAAACGGTACCCGTTATCAGGGAAAACAGAACCACTGCCGCAGTATTTTTCATCATCATACAGAAACCGGTAAATACAAAAACACGCAAAGTGCGAAAAAGCACTTTCGGCAGGAACGATAGAGATTTCGCCAAAAAACGTCAAGAGGGATTTTTGTCCGGCAGCCCAAAACGGGGGAAGCAAAATGTCTGTTCCCCCTTCTCGCTGCGGCATAAGCAAACCGCAATTCTTTCCGCTAGTTTCTTTCCGCCGCTTTCGCCTTTTTGACAAGTTCGATAAATTCCTTCCGGTACTTATCATCCTTCATGTTCGGTTCGGCAAGAGACAAAACCATCTCCCACGTTCCCTCGCCGCTGTGCCGGCTGTCACGCAAAAGCATTCCGAACAACGCCACTGCCGAAGCAAATTGCGCATCGCCGCCCGCATCTTTCACCGCATCTTTCACCGGATATTCCAGCAGCGAACTCTTACTGCCGTCCGGCTCTTTATAGCGGAGTTTCACAAACATTAATTCGTCCGAATGATTCGAGCCGGGAACAGCATCCGGCGTTGTCTCCGGTGTTGCCGCAGGCGTTTCATACCGGGATTTGTCTACCGCCGCCGGAAGCGGTTCTCCAGCCGGCACAATTTCGTACAATGCCGTGACCGTATGCCCCGATCCGACTTCACCCGCATCCACCGCATCATTATGAAAATCCTCGTCCCGAAGTTTTCGGTTTTCATAACCCAGCAAACGATAGCCCGCTACCTTTGCCGGATTAAAATCCACTTGAATCTTCACATCCTTTGCTATCGCAAAAAGCGTACTGGTCAACCCTTCAACAAGCAGTTTCCGGTTCTCTTCCGGCGTATCAATATAGCCGTAATTGCCGTTGCCTCGCATCGACAGCGTTTTCAGCCGGTCGTCCTTGTAGTTTCCCATGCCGTAGCCGAGAATCGTCAGGAAAACGCCGCTTTTCGCTTCCTCGCCGATCATCTCTTCCAGCGTTTTGTTGTTTGTTTCGCCGACATTGAAATCACCGTCCGTGCAGAGAATCACACGGTTTTGGGCTTCCTTATCGTAATACTTCCGTGCCGTTTCATAGGCGGTTTTGATTCCGGCAGCACCGGCAGTGGAACCGCCTGCCGACAACGATTGAATCGAATCCAAAATCGCCCGCTTTTCACTGCCGGAAACAGAAGGCAGCGCAACCCGGCTTGCTCCGGCATATGTAACAATCGCCACACGGTCTTTCGCTTGCAGCATTTCCGTCAAATCCGCCAAACCCTTCTGCACAAGCGGAAGACGGTTGCTCGCCTCCATCGAACCGGAAACGTCAACCAGAAAAACAAGATTGAGCGGCGGACGTTTGTCGGCAGAGTATTCTTTTCCCTTAATGCCGATTCGGGCAAGTTGATGCTTCTTGTTCCAAGGGCAAGGAAATACATCGACGTGAGTCGCAAACGGTTTGCCGTCTTCCGGCGGCGCATAATCGTAACGAAAATAGTTGACGTACTCTTCGAGCCGGACAGACGTTTTCGGCGGACGCTTTGCTCCTTCAATGTACCGGCGCATCGTGCTGTACGAAGCAGTATCGACATCGACCGAAAAAGTGGAAAACTCGCCGGTTTTGACCGGCTTGAAATCATTTTCGATAAATTCCTTGTACGCCTCGTCATTCATCGCATTGTGAGCATCCGGCTTTCTCCGTTCATCAATGACGGGAACAAGCGGCATCGGCATCGGCTGTATGCCGGTGATGTCCCACTTGCCGTCGGCATCGGATGCCGGTGCTTCGGCTAGTTTGCCAAGTAATTCTGTTTTTGCGGATTGGCGGCCGTCTGACGACTGCGGCGGTCTAAATGACTGTGATTCATTAGAGATTGACTGGAGACGGCTTGCCGGATAGGACAATGTTGCCGGTGCTGTCACTGTTGATTCTCCAAGCGGTCTATCTTCGTCCGCTTCCTCCATGATCATTCTTCTGCCGGCATCCGCACGGGATTGTTTCGCCTTTTTTTCCACATTCGGACCGGACGATTGGACTGCTCCCCGAGAAAATTGAGCTATTTGGGCAGGCATTAACGATTCACTGCGTACATCACCTATCGGTGTTTCTGCCGCAAGTTTTTCCGGCGGTGCAGATGCAAGCGGTGCGCCTGCTTCTTTTTTTGCATCAACCCTATCGCCGTTTCCGCTGTTCCCCAAGCTGCCGCCCATACTGTCAAAGTTGTCTTCGGGCATCGCTTCACACACATTATGAGGTATCGCGTGAGGTGCAGCATCTTTCCGTGCGATACCGGCGGGCTGCGTCCACAGATAAACAGCGGCAAAAACCGCAATACAAACGGCAAGGGCAGTCATTGCCGCTGCTCTGATCAAGCGGGAATTTCTGCCCTGCACACGGGCGGCAATTCCGGCAGCGGAAGGAGAAAGTCCTTTGTTTTGCGTTCCGCCGAAAACCGGTTCGCGCGCCATCGCCGTTCTGACTTGGTCAGCCGTAAACCGGATTGCGTCCGCTTCTTCTCGGAGTTCGGGATTCCGGTCAATTTGTGCCTGCACTTCGGCGGATTCTTCTTCCGAAAGTTCACCGAGGACAAACGTCGTTAATTTAGGATCGTTTGGTGTTATTGTCATTTGAGTATTTGATGTTAAAGGTGTGTGTACGGTATCCGCAACAGGCGGATCGCTAATGACTTACGTTTAATTCCTTTCGCAACTTGTCCAACGCTTCGTGGATCAGCCATGCGATCGTCGTAACGGGTTCGCCGAGGACTTCGGCAATTTGGGCATATTTCAGCCCTTCCTGAAACTTCAGCCGCAGCACTTCGCGGTGCCGGGGAGAAAGTTCGTTCATCTTTCGTTCAATCATTTCAAGTATCTCCTTTTTTTCTGCAAGGATTGCCGGATTAAACCGCGTTGCATCCGCCGGCAAATTGTCCGGCAGACCGTCTGCCGATTGAATCTTACCGTCCCTGCGGAACCGGTCGATAACGAGGTTTCGGGCGGTACGGTAAGCCCAGGGCTGCAACTGCTGAATGGTGCTGCGCTGTTGTTCAAGACGGAGAAAAACCTCTTGAGCGATGTCTTCTCCAACTCCGGCATTTGCACCGGCGTTTCCGAGCAATCGGGCGGCATACCGCCGGATTTGCTCATACAGCATTGGTCTGTCAGGCGGTTCGTTGGGCATTACATTTAGGGAGGAATTTGACCGGTCATCGTCTTCCCATAATTATAGACGCTTGAAAAAGCGTTTTCATAGCCGCACTTTCAGAATAAAGGTTTCGGAAATTTTATTCGCCGTACCGTTCCGGTTTTCTGATCCACCTGAAACCGGTTTTGGTTTGAATTTCCCCGATCCATGCTTCATACGCCGCCGTCATCAATTCCGGCTGTCCGGCATACAGATATTCCGCCGCAAACAGGGACGAGGACTGAAACTGTTCCAGCAGCGAATCTTCGGACGGCGAACTGCGTGTCACACGGACAACGTAGACCATACTTTGCGGCTGATTAAAGACCGCTCCGGCTTCGTCCCGCCGCAGCGAATACACCTTTTCCATAAACTCCCGTCCCGGCATGAAAATGACTTTATTGTCAATGATGCTGTTGCCGGCAGCGACTCCTTTTTCACGCACTTCTCCCAGCACCGGCTGCTGACGGTTCATAATCGCCATGATCGGATGAATCCCTTCGCCGTACGTTTTCCACGTAAACGGTTCCGTTTCAACAACCGTTTCCTTTTTGAACACTTCGGAAAAGAGCAGTTTGCTGCTCATGGTGTCTGTCATCGTCGTATTAAGTTTGGCTGCCAGTTCTTCGGCTTTTTTCATTGCCAGCGGACGTGCTTCGATTTCTTTCCAGCGGCGGACGGCAAGTTCCCGGACATCGTCCAGTTTTTCCGGTTTCTTTTCGGCTTTCTGATCGGTCACCCAAAGCAGCACTTCTCCATTTGTTCCGGGGAAAATTTCCGGGACAAAATTGACAGGAATGTTCGCATAAAGCCGGATCAAACGATTCCGTTCAAACAATCCGCGGGCAAACTCCGTGTGCATCGCCGCATAAATACCGCCGAGCGGCACCGTTTTCAATTCGAGATTTTGCCCGGCAGCAACCGGCGATAAATCCGGCAGCGGCGGAACCGGTTTGCGCTGTTCAAAACATTCGTTATACACTTTGGCAAACTCATTCATTTTTTCCTGAATGACCGGCAGTCCTTTTGCCGCTTTTTCCCTTGCCAGAGTTTCCCGAATTGCCGTTTTGACATCGTCAAACGGATGATACAGCACACTCAAATCCGCCGGCGTTTCCGGTTTTGTTTCCTCATGTTTCGTCTCTGCCGGTTTTGTCTTTTCCGGTTTTACGTTCTCCGGTTTGGGATCTTCCTTTTTTACGTCATCCTTTTTCGGTTCTTCTTTCGGAGTTTCTCCGGCTTTCGGTTCTTCCGTTTTCAGAATTTCTTCCGTTTGGTATTTTACCCATCGGGTCAACGCACCGGTGCGGGATGTTTCCGTTTGCGGTGTTTTCGGAACTTCCTCTGTCTTGGGTATTTCGTCCGTTTTCGGAGTTTCTTCTGTTTTTAGCGGTTCCGGTACGTCCGGTGTTTTCGGCGTTTCGTCTGTTTTCGGCGGTTCTGCCGGATTCGGAATGTTAAAAATCGGTTTTCCCGGTGCGGGGAACGGTGACGAACCTATTCCGCCCGGCAAACCGGGAAGATCCGTCAGCGGTTTGACCGGTTTGCGGAACTGCGTCTCCTTGTTGGCTTCGTAATAGGCCTTCATTTCGTCTTCGGTTACGGAATCAAGAATTTTCTGATTCGGTTCGGCAACGACGTATTGAAACGCAATTTCTGCCGGCGCAATCAAACCGCTGTCCGCTAAACCCGGATCATGTTTTTTCGATTTGTATTCTTCAAAAAACTTTTTTAATTGTGCTTCCGACGGTTCGCCGACTTGTCCGGTAAATTCGGCAACCGGCAAAGCCGCGGCTTCAATGGTCACCTGACGGTAAAGCCGCCGGAACCAATCCCAGCGGGTTGCCGGCGAAACAGCACTGTACAAAACGCTGAACCGCTCCAACGCCTGTTTTTCAATGATGTGCCGGGCGAGGAGATTTTCGAGAGCCGCTTTTGACAGACCGGTATCGGCAAGTGTTTTCTGAAAAACGGGTTCGGTCAGATGATCGGCGGTTAAACCCGACAAATAATTCCGCATATCGTCCCAATTCGGCGACAATCCTTCCGTTTGGGCGTATTGGACAATGAGCCAAGCGTTAACGAGGGATTCGGCATCGCGGCTGATATTGTATTGTTCACACACACTGCGCAGCAGGGACAGCGACCGCAGTTTTGTTTCGTCCGCACCCTGTGCGAGATTGGTGTAGAGAACGGACAAAAATCTGCCGAGGGATTCGCGGTTTGTTTGGAGCGTATGAATCTCCTGATTGGTGATTTTGCCGAATTCCCGGCATTCGGCGTATGTTTCCAGACCGCCGGTTCCTCCGCCACTGCGTCCGCTTAAAAGTTGAATAATCGTTCCGAGAAAAAGAAATGAAACCATCGCCAAAAGCGTTGCTCCGACAAGCCATGTCTTTTGATTACGCCGAAATGTTCCGAAAGGGTTAAATGCCATGAAATTTTGTATCTTTACCTGATGTTGATCGAAAAAAGTGACTTGCCGACGAAATTGTCCGGTGTCAGCCGCCTGATTATAACGGAATTTCCAAAAAAGGGAAAGGGGAATTGATAACGGATAATTAAAAACGAGGAGTAAGACCGTACACAAAAATTACTTTTCAAAATCATGATCACTTCTCGTTATCAATTCTTATAGCAATGTAAGAAACACACTAGCCAAGGCGGGAGTCGAACCCGCACGACCTTGCGGTCAAGGGATTTTAAATCCCCAGCGTCTGCCATTCCGCCACTCGGCCCTTCCGGCGATCCGCTTTGTCCGGCGAATCCCGTTTCTGTCCTCTCATCAATGCGATAAGCCCAAATAATTATCCGTATGCGGCAGCGTTCCGCCGCCGTACCGCTCTCCGAATTCCGCATCAAACGCCCCGCCTAAATACCGGTCATTCTGCGCCGTCAACGATTGAACCCAACGCTGCCGGTAATCGTAAGCCACAAAAACCATATAAATCAACGCGATGGTTGTAATCACCGTTGATACGAGCAAAACGCCGTGCATCAATGGGTCCGGTTTTGTTTCTGCGGCGGTTTGAGCCGGCGGCAGCGGTGCCGGTACATTGTTCGGAACCGAAGAAGATGTGAAAAAATCACCGTTTGACTCGGCAAGCACCGGATTTTCCACAAGTTTCGGTTCAATCATTCCGGCCTCGATCACCCCTTTTGCGTGCGGCAGCGGCGTTTTCAGGATTTCTTCCAATTCGTTGACCGGCGGCGACTGCGCCCGAATCGTTTCCGGCGGCAGCGGCGGATTTTTTTTCGGCAGTACCGGCACAGACGGCGTTTCCGGCGTAATTTCCGGCAATGTCACCAGCGGCGGTTTCGATACGGTGTACGGTTCCACAGACCTTTCCGCTGCCGGCGGCGGAATAATCCGGTACTCCGTCACCGCCGGTGTGCCGTAATCCGCAACCGCTTCGCTCATCGGAATATCGGAATACCGCACCGATGAAAGGATCTCCTCATCGGCAAATACCGCCGTATCCAATATCACTACCGCCAAAAAAACAGCAAAAACCGGTCTCATCGAGCCTTTGTGTTGATAACCGCGCAAAACAGAACCATTACGCATAAAAACAGTACGCCGCCTGATTATACTCATAAAAATTAAAAAAAACAATACGGAAAACCGGTTTTGCCTGTTTCTGTTTTTTCTCTTTTTGGCTGCGGGTCTGTCTGTTTTGGCAGCCGATTGTCTTTCCGCAAAATTTCCCGATTATTTTCCGGTAATTTTCGATGCCTGTTTTCATCACGGCGGCGTTTTCGGCAACCGGTTTGACCGGTTTTTCGTACCGCACGGTTTTCGCAACGCCGTCTTCTACGCCGGAATATACGCCCGATGCGATACCGTCAACGATTTAATTTTCACATCGGAATCAGTGAATTCATTGTACACTTTGATAGAGAACCGGATCGCTTCCGCTGGCAATGGCGAAGCGGGCAGGATTGTTGTGAAGTACGGGAAACGTTTGTGAAAGTTTTGCCGTCAGAGAGACAGAAAGGCTTGCTTGCAGAATTTTTTAAGTCGTTCTTTCCGGTCTGCCGATAACGAATTTGCGGATTATACCGAATTTTCCCGAATTGCCGCCTTATGGCGCAGAGCAACATCCGAAAAGCAGCCGTCTTTCTGGTCAGCATCCCGAAAGAACAGGCAAAAGAAATTCTCATCCGGCTCGAACCAAAACAAGTCGAAGTCGTGATGACCGAAATCTCACGCATCGGATTGGTGACACCGGAAGAACAGGAAAATGTCATTCGCGAATTTTCCAAAATGAATCCGTCAAAACTGACCGGCAGCATCGGCGGATTCGGAATTGCCCAAGAACTTGCCGAAGCCGCTCTCGGTGCCGACGGCACCGCCATCATTGACGGCGTGCGGAGTTCACTCGAAGCCATTCCCTTCGGATTCCTGCAAAAAATCGAACCGGAAAACCTGCTCACGTTTATCACTGATGAACATCCGCAAACCATTGCCTTGATTGTGACCCATCTGAATTCGATTCAGGCGGCAGGAGTCATCAACGGGCTGCCGCCGGAACGGCAACTCGCCGTCATCCGCCGGATCGCCACAATGCAGCAAACAAACCCGGAAATGATCAAAGAAGTCGAAAAAGGTCTCGAAAGCCGAATGTCCAGTTTGATGAACCAGAAACTTGAACGCGCCGGCGGTATTGACAGTGTTGCCGAAATTATGAACGTCATTGACCGGGGAACCGGTCGGAACATTTTGGAAAATCTTGCTCAAGACGATCCCGAAATGGTCGAAGAAATCCGCCGCCGGATGTTCGTGTTCGAAGATATTATCAAACTGGCGGATCAGGATATTGCGGCAATTCTCAAAAACGTGGAAAGTTCGCAGTGGGCGTTGGCTCTCAAAGGAGCCAGCGACGATCTCAAAAACAAGATATTCAAAAATATGTCGAAGCGTGCCGGAAAAATGCTGCAAGAAGAAATGGAATTTCTTGGTCCGCAGCGGTCTTCCGATGTTGAGCGGGTTCAGCAGGAGATTGTGGACATTGTCCGCAAGTTAGAAGATGCCGGCGAAGTCACGATTGCTTCCGGCAAAGGCGACGGCGAACGGTTCATTACGTAAAAGGATGAGCCGCCGATTTCTGGTTTTCACCGAAGATTTTGCGGGCATTCCCGGTCTGCGGATACCGTTGCCGGTCGAAAAATTAGTGCAGCACTTTGAATGAGCGGTCTGACGCTTCCACCCCTCGCGTCGCGTGAAAACGTTCTTGTCTTTTTTGCGGCTTGCCGTACAATAGCGGCGGGAAAAGTCCCGTGAAACAAGCGTTGCCGCCGTTGCTATTATGCCGATTCGTTTTTTTTGCGGAAATTGCAGACAAATGCTGAAAATCGGAACCGCAAAAGCCGGTTCCGTTGTCGAATGTCCGCAATGCCGGGGACGAGTCCTTGTCCCGCCGGAAACCGTCCCAAAAGCCGAAGAACTCTATCAGTTATTCAAACAGAGCCGTAAAGACAAACGGACAATTCAAAAAACAAGCGGCAGCATCCTTGCCGAGACCGTTGAAAATGCTGAAGAAGCCGAATTCACACAGTGGCTTGAAGAAGTTTGGTCGGATATTAACGTTGCCGGAACAAAAGGATTAAAAAGATCAAGCCCTCATCCGAAACCGGTTTTTGATTTGCCGGAAACGAACATGGCGGCGATCAATGAGACAGCCGTCAAGTTAAAACAGCAGCAACGGATGTTCCTTTTATTCAAAGTTTCCGCAGGAATTTTGTTTGTTGCGGGAATCCTTTTCGGAGCGTTTCTCTATTCACAGATGATTCAACGCCCGAATGTCCCGCAAAACCGGCAGCAGGCAGTCCCCGATCAAAATGAGGCACAAATAACGCTTTCTTTTCGCGATAAAAATGGTGAAATCCAGCCGGATGCCGATGCGGTCATTATTTTCCTGCCGAAAAATAAACAGATTACGCAGCGGCTGTCTTTTAACGGGCTTTTGCCCGATCAGAAACAAAACAATGAAACAATCCGGCAAATCGAGGAAATGGACGGTGTCTATGAACGTACGGACACTAACGGAAACTGCACATTCCGTTATCGGGCAGGCATTTCGTATTTTTTGATTGCCGTATCTGCCCACCGCAATCAGACGGCTGATCCTCTGCCGCCGCAAACCGCCGCCGGTTTACGCGATTTATTTTCCGACTGCGAAACGCTCGGCGATTATGCTGTCTGGGCGGAAGAACTGATATGGCAGGACGGCACACATTACCATAAGCATACGTTTTAGTTTTCGTCGGATTCGGGCGTTGCCGGCGGCAACGGGCAGCCCGTGCCGGACTGTCCCCCCCGCTCTGCACTTGTCTTGCCATTTCGTTTTTCGCTGTTATAATCAACAAAGAATGTAAGGTGTTTTTCCGTTTTTTCCAGCAAACGACTGTAATCCCATGTTCGATTCCCCCCACATATCGTCGGCAGCCAACAGCACAAAGCAGCCCATCCGCGTTGAATTCGTAAACCCTTTTATCATCGCCGTTTCCAAAACGCTGGAAACGATGATCAATTGCAAAGTTGTCCGGGAAGCCCCGCAACTGAAAAAAGAACGCACTATGCTCTATCCGGTCAGCGGTATTATCGGACTGACCGGTGCCGTTGTCGGCACGGTCGTTCTCACGATGTCCGAATCGCTCGCTCTGAAAAGTGCCTCGATTATGCTGCAAGACGAATGTAAAGAATTTAACGCCGATGTCTTCGATGCTGTCGGCGAATTGACCAATATGATCGCCGGAAATGCAAAAGCCCAGTTGGAAGAATATAAATTACGATTGAGTTTGCCGAATGTCATCCATGGAGACAATACCGAACTCCTGTTTCCCGAAGAAAGTCAGCCCATTTCGATCCCGTTTCAGACGGACTACGGACCGATGGCCGTCGAAATCGGATTTACCGCAACAAAAGAAGCCCTGTAAAGAGAGATTCCGGCATCATTTTCCGCACCTTCAGCCGCTGTTCATCCGTTTGAGAGTTTTCGGTTTTTATGAATACCATTCGTCCCTACCGTAATGACGATCCTCCCCGGCTGCTTGACCTTTGGCGCAGAACGCAAAAATGCTGCGAGGAACACTTGCCGTTTATTGCCCTTTCCGCAAATCACATGCAGGAGCAAATACTCGGACAGCCGTTTTTCGACCGGCGGGCCATCATGCTCGCCTTTGAAGGACGCGAACCGGTCGGCTATGTTCATACTTCGCTGAATCCGCTGCCGGACGGAAGCGATTTTGACGGCACTGCCGGAACCATTTGTTTTCTTTGCGTTGATCCGGCTTCAAAAGATGTTCCGCAAACGGCAGCGGCATTGATTCGGGCTGCCGAGGATTATCTCCTTTCGCTGGGGGTCAAAACAATTTACGGCGGTTCGCCGTCGCCGAGTGTTCCTTTTTATTCAGCATTTTACGGCGGCGGGGAACCGATAGGCATCTTACATTCCGATGAATTTCTTATCCGTGCATTCGAGGAACAGGGCTACAGCCTTTATCAAAAAACGGTTTGTTTTCACATGAATCTCCGGCAATACTCCCCTGTTTACACGCCGGAACTGGTCGGCTGGCATGCGGATTCAACGGTCAGCATCAATGAACACCCGAAGGCACGATCATGGTGGGAAGGATGCACCTTTGCCAACGGGGCTTGGTTTGATGCCATTGCTTACTTTAATCAAACGCAGCGTCCGATTGCCCGATTGAGAATCCGGCTGACTTATCCCAACATGGAAAATGTGTTCTCTTTGTACGGCAACACTTGGCTTGCCAGTTTAATGGAACTGCGGGTTCACCCGGAATTTCTCGATCAAAACATCGCTTCGTTTTTATTGGAAGAATTACTCCGGTATCTTGCGGCACGGAATCACATTGTGCGGGCAGCAGCTCACGCCGCCGAACAGTCTTTGCTCTATACTTTACTGAAAAAACATGCTTGGAAAGAAAAAGACAACGGCACCGTTTTTATCAAAGAATTCGCATAAAAAACGGTGCCGTTCCGTGAACAGAGGGCTGCTGCTTTTTTATCCTTCCGAACTGCCGATTTTGACTTTCACTGCTTTTCCGGCATCAAACGTTTTCGTTACGCTTCTTTCTTTGCCGGTGATTTCAATCTCAAACGGTGTCGTTTCCGCAGTCGAATACTTTTCTTCGACCAGCCGGTAAGTGTGAAAACTGACAATATCTTTTTCGCCGCTTTCCGGGTTGACTTCTGCCGAATAAACGAAATCATCGTCCATCGTTTTCGTAACGACAACTTTATACTTGCCTGCCGGTGCGCCGGCAAATCCGTAAGTTGACATTTTGACCGAACCGTCTTCGCCGGTCGTCGACACCGCCCGAAACTTTGCATTCGCCGCGTCAGCCGGTA
>JAIRPZ010000281.1 GCA_031256755.1 Planctomycetaceae bacterium | reverse complement strand
GCAAGACCTTCCGCCTTCATATTCCGCGCCACTTCGGTTTTGCCCTTCGCCTCGCCTTTGGCAAGTCCCTTTGCCTCGCCTTCGGCTAATCCTTCGGCTTTGCCCTTTGCCTCGCCTTCCCTTCTTGCCGTTTCGACAACGTTGACGTTGTCCCGATACGCCATCAAGTCCCGCTGATACTGCTCCTGCAACAACGGAGACAGCCGGTAATACTCCGCCTCCGAAAACGCCTTTTCAAAGACCGGCTCGCGAAGGATTGATGGTATTTCGTCAAAGTCCTCCAAGTTTTTCAGGAAGTACATCCACTTGTCTTTCCGCGTTTTCAATTCCGGCTCCGTTAAACGAAACAACGGCATCTGCAAAAATACCATCTTCAACTTGTCCAGAAATTCCTCGCCGTCTTGGTCTTTCAGCGACACAAGCCGGTAAATTTTCTGTTTCTCTTCGTTTTCGTCGTATGTAAAATTCAGCACCGCCACAAGATAAACCGGATTGAGATTGAAATCCCAGTCACCCTTTTGGGCTTGCCGCTGAATCGGAAACGAAAGGTAAAACAACGCCCGGTCTTTGAAATACTTCTGACGTGCTTTCTGCATTTCAACCGTGAACTGCTCTTTATGTTCGCCGGTGCAGGCGATATCGAAAATGGCTTTGCGGTCAACGTTGTTGTCCGGCAGTTGTTCGGGGTTGCGGAACGTCAAACTGACGATTTTGCTTTTCAGCGGCAAAACGGCGTTCAGGAAGTCAATGAGCAAGTCCTTATTCGCCTCTTCGCCGAACAACTTCTTGAACCCGAAATCGGTATAGGGAGTGATGTAGCGCGCTACTTTGTCAGTCATGGCAGAACTCCTTCCAAATCACAGAACATTCATAGAACACACATATTTTACCAGATTTACACAGAAAATATGAGAGAAGTAGATAATGAAAAATGCAAAGTGACAAAATGAGAAAACAGGAGACATTCTCATTCGCTGCCGGGGTGTCTTTGTCTCCGGCACGCTTGCATTTCCGCTCTTCGGAGATTAAAATACCCCCCGTTTTCTGTTTTTCTGTCTGCAAGCAAAAGCAAATCCGATATGCGAAATCAAGCCAATAATCCTGCCAATCCGTTAGCAGTCATCGCCGGTACCGCAGGCATTTTGCTCGTTGTCTGTCTTTATTATTCTGTTTCGATCATTCAGCCCGGCAGTGTCGGCATTGTCGTCCGGCTCGGCGAAGCCCAGCCGAATGCACTCGAAGAAGGAATCCATCTTGTCATTCCGTTTATCACGCAAGTCCGCCGCCTTGATGTTAAAATTCAGAAAGCCGAAGTCAAAACCGCCGCCGCTTCCAAAGATTTGCAAACCGTCAATGCGGCGATTGTCGTCAATTACCGGATTGACAAGAAAAACGCCGTCACGCTTTATCGGGAAATCGGAACGGATTACCTTTCGACCGTCATTGAACCTGCCATTCAGGAAGCGTTCAAATCCGATTCCGCGAAATACACGGCAGAGGCGTTGATTACGGAACGTGCAGAAGTGTCTATCGGTATTAAGAAGTCGATTAGTGATAGAGCGGAGAAGTTCGGCATTATGATTGAGGCGGTGAACATCACGAATTTTGATTTTTCGCAGGAGTTTAACCGTGCGATTGAAGAGAAGATGACGGCAGTGCAAAAGGCGTTGCAAGCCGAAAAAGAACTTGCCCGCATCAAGTTTGAGGCACAGCAGAAAGTCGAAACGGCAAAGGGAGAAGCCGAAGCAATTATGGAAAAAGCCAAAGCCGAGGCGGAAGCGTTAAACCTGAAAAAACAGTATGTCACGATGAATCTCATTTGGCTTTCGGCGGTTGAAAAATGGGACGGCAAATTGCCGACTCACCTGTTTGGAACTCCGCCGGTGCCGGTTTTGGAAACCGGAAACTGAACCCTGCCGGAAACAATTCCGGCAAGGGGAAAGGGCAAGACGTTTTCCCTTAACTTGTTTGTTCCTGCGGTGTTTTCAGCGCAACCGCCCGTTCAATGCGCCGCCGCACCCGTTCTTTCCCCAGCAGTGCCAGCGTCTCAAACATTCCCAAGCCGGTACTTTTTCCCGTTACCGCAACCCGCAATGTATGAATAACCTGATTCGCCTTGATTTGCTTTTCGTCCAGAAATTGCTGCATCAACGCTTCCAAAGCCGCAGACGACCAATCGTCCTGCCGTTCCAAGCGTGCCGCAAACTCTTGCAGCAGCGGCAGCGATTCCGGCGTAAAACGTTTGGCAACGTCCGCTTCGTTATACGGCAATGCTTCATCCGGCATAAAAAAATCCGCAAAATCAAGAATGTCGCCGGCAACTTTGATGCGGTCGCCCGCCGCTTCGATGAGTTTTAGCAAAAACGGTTTTGAAGGAATTGTCAAATTCCCCTTTTCAAGGAACGGCTTGCAGAGTTCATATTTTTCCTCCGCCGTTTTTGTAACGAAATGTTTTTCCTGAAATGCGAAGAGTTTGGCGGGGTCAAACGATGCCGCCCCTTTTGTCACGCCTGCCAGCGAAAAATGCTCTATCAAATCGGGCATAAAGAAAAACTCCGTCTTGTCGTCCAACGCCCAGCCGACCAACGCCATCGCATTGACAACCGCTTCCGGCAGATAACCGACCTGTTCGTAAAAGTCCGTTATCACCGGATTGAAATTGTCGTCTGTGATTTCCAAACCGATTCGTCCGGCAATACTTTTCCCGTGCGTCATCAACTTGGAAAAATCCTTGTTTTTCAGATACTTGTCCAGTTTCCGTTTGCTTAACTTCGTTTTGCTGCCCGGTTCGGCAACGAAAGGAAGATGGGCGTATTCCGGCAGACGGTATCCGAGTGCCTGTATCATAAAAATCTGACGGGGCGTATTCGATAAATGTTCTTCGGCACGAATCACGTGTGAAATCCGAAAGTCCTCATCGTCAACGACGTTGGCGAGATGATAAATGAACGAACCGTCGGCGCGCTGAATCACGTGGTCTTGTTCGTCTGCCCATTGGAATTCCACATCGCCGCGGATTAAGTCGTGAATGATTAACGAGCCGCTGCGGGGCATTTTGAGCCGGACAACGCTTTGCCGCCCTTCTGCTTCAAACTTTTTCACGTCATCATCGTTTTGTGCGGCCCACGTTCTGCTGTAAGTGTATGTTTTTTTTTCGTTGAGGGCTGTGTCCCGCTCGGCTTGGATTTCTTCCGGTGCGGCAAAATCCCGGTAAGCGGCACCTCTTCGGAGTAATTCGTCAACGGCTGCCTGATATTTTCCGGTGCGCTGCGACTGATAATACGGTGCATACTGTCCGCCTGTTTCGGGACCTTCGTCCCAATTGATGCCGAGCCATCGGAGACCGTCCAAAATCGGCTGTAACGCTTCGGCAACGTTCCGTTGCCGGTCGGTGTCGTCAATGCGGAGAATAAACTGTCCGCCATGTTTTTTGGCGAACAGATAATTGAACAGGGCGGTGCGGACACCGCCGATATGCAGATAACCGGTCGGACTGGGAGCAAATCGGGTTCGTATCATCAGGAATGGAACTGCTGTAAAAACACAATATATTGATAATTATACTCTATCCGGTTGAATTTTGACACGCTTAAACGGCATGTGTCCGGCGAAGCGGCAGTCCGTTTCGGAGTATTACATTTGGCGAGCGTTTTGAGGTTTTGCTCTCAATCGTTCTCTCACTTCCCGCAAAGTGCGATCCTTCTTC
>JAIRPZ010000213.1 GCA_031256755.1 Planctomycetaceae bacterium | reverse complement strand
CGAACAAAGGACAGTCCGTCCTGCTCTGCACAGCAATTATCATCCTGATTCTCATTATTATAGGTCTTTCCTTTTCCGTGAATACACCGCTGCCTTCCGGGACAACGATACGCCTGAATTCCGGTTTTACCTCTGTTGCACCCTAAACTCCGATAAATCCGTATAGTATCCCCGCCCGCAAACTTTTTCCTCCGGCAAGGACTGCCCGCCGCCTGTCTCTTACGCTTTCCAAAGCCCGTGCGTGTTGCAGTAGGCACGCACCGCCGCCGGTACTCCGGCTTCAACCGTAAACACGGCTTTCGGCTCATCGCCCGCCTTGAGCGTCACCCGCTGGAACCGATTGCCCTGCTGCAACTCAATCCACGCAATATAGTGATTCGGCTCCATCGGATGCGCAATACTCCCGACACAAACCGTTGCCGTCGTCCCGTCAATCGTTACAGACGGAACGTGTTTTTCTTTGGCAGCATCGGTCGTATTTTCCGCTTGCAGCGTCATATCCTGACCGCAGCAAATCAAGGTCCCGTCGGCACCTTCAAGAACTTCAACGATATTGCCGCATAAATCACAAACATAAACTTCAGTTTTCTTTGCCATTGTCTTTCTCCTGTTGTATGGTTTCTTTCCGCCATTGCGGAAAGCGGGTGCGGGAAAATGTTTCCCGCCGCTCCCCATTGTACGGCAAAACGGCACCGCCGGCAAGCCGGAAGACAAAAAAGAACAGAATGTCTGCAAACCGGGGGGGCGGTTGTAATTTTTTCTTTCCGCTGCAAAATAAACCCGATACGAAATCAATAGGATCGGCTGTTCCTTGACGGATCAAACACGATGCCCAGCCCCGGAAACAATGCCCCGACTGAACTATTTCCTCATTCTGTTTGCCGTCCTTACCTATTTCGCCACCGCCGGAATCACACTGCGGGACCGCCTGCTGATTCACACGCTCCATAAAATTGAACGGGCTGCCGTTGCCGAACCCACCGCCGAACAGCTTTTTGCAGGGGCCATGCACGGTTTGTCGGATGTCTGCGATGAATATACTGTTTACATTCCGTACGGCAGGCAAACCGATTATCAGAATGAACTCGATAACCGGTACAAAGGTTTCGGTTTCCGCATCAGGCAATTTCCTTCTCTTCACAACGGCACTGACAGCAAAAGAAAAACAACGTTTATCTCTTTTCCGCTTCTGCATTCTCCGGCTTTTCAAGCCGGTCTTCAATCGGGCGATCAGATTACGGCTGTCAACGGAATCTCCGTTGAAACAAAACCGCTGGATGAAATTATGGCGATGCTCCTGAAAATAAAAGGGAAAAAGGCGGCAGAAGTGACGCTTTCCGTCATTCCTTACGGGACCGCAAAGCCGAAGGACTTCAAAATAAAACCGGACGTAATTCATTCCCGAAGTGTCGAAGGGGACTACATTGAAAACGGAAAACCGGTTTTCTGTTTGGAAACAAAACCGGACATCGGCTATATCCGCATCACCTCATTTAGCGAAACAACGGTGCAGGAGTTCCGCAACGCGCTGGATCAGATTATGCAGAGCGGAGCCGAGGGAATCGTTCTTGATTTACGGGATAATCCCGGCGGTTATCTTGTCGGCAGCGTGGAAATTGCTCAAATGTTTTTGCAGCCGCAGCCGGAATTAGACATCGTTGTCGCGGCAAAATACCGCAGCGGCTATGAAGAAAAACATCGCCTCGCTTCGAAACCGCCCCGCTGTTTGCTGCCGGTTGCCGTGCTGATTAACGGTTCCACGGCAAGTGCCGCCGAAATTCTGTCGGCAGCGTTGCAGGATTACCGGCGGGCAGCAATTTTCGGGACACGCTCTTTCGGGAAAGGGGTGGTGCAGCAAATTTACGAATTGCCGTTTCATTCCGGTATTTTTCAGATGACCGGAGCCAGTTACCGCAGTCCGCTCGGCCGGAACATTCACCGGAAACCGGAAATGACCGAATCGGATGAATGGGGCATTATTCCCGATAACATCATCGAACTGACCGAAACGGAACAGCAAATAGTGCGGGATTACCGGACATTGCGGTCGAATGCGGTTTCCGGTGAAAGGGAATCGGTCCTTGAATTTTTTCTTCAGCAATTCCTTGCATCCGCCGATTTGCCGGACTTTCCGCCCGATACACCCGCTGATCCTCCTTTTTGTGAAGGGTCTCCCTCTTCTTCGCCGTCACCCCGAAAGGGAGTCATGTCCGGGACTTCCCCCTTTTACGACCGGCAACTTGAAGAAGCCGTCCGTTTTTTGACGGAAAAAACGCCCCGCCGGACGAAATCCCCTTGAAAATAAAAAGAATTTCCTGTATGATAACCGTTCCTTAAAAATCAGCGTTTAGCGTTCAGCGGAGCATTTTCCCGTGAAGAGAGCGATTATCAGCGACATCCACAGCAATCTCGAAGCGTTTGAGTCCGTATTGAATGATATTGAAAGTCAGGGGATTACCGAAATTTTCTCGCTCGGCGATACTGTCGGTTATGGTCCTAATCCAGTTGAATGTCTGGAACTTGTCCGAAAAAAAGTGGCTGTCTGCCTGCTCGGCAACCATGATCAGGCATCGCTTTACGACCCGGAGGGTTTCAATAACAGTGCCGAGCGTGCGATTTTCTGGACGCGGGAACAACTGGAAAATCCGAGAATTGCCGGTGCCAGCGAGCGTTGGGAATTTTTGAACAGTTTGCCGCGGATTTATCGCGACGGCGACACTTTGTATGTTCACGGTTCTCCCCGCAATCCGCTGAATGAATACGTATTTCAGGATGATATTTACAATGAGCGGAAGATGGAGCGGCTTTTTTCGGTGATTCCGCGGTATTCGTTTCAGGGACACACGCATGTTCCCGGCATTTTTACGGAAGACCGGGAATTTTACACGCCGGACGAGGTGAACATGCGTTATACGCTCGGCAGTAAGAAAGTGATGATCAATGTCGGTTCTGTGGGACAGCCGCGGGATCGCGATCCGCGGGCGTGTTATGTTGTTTTGGAAGACAACATTGTGACCTACCGCCGTGTCGAATATCCTCTGGAAAAAACGATAGAAAAAATTATGCCGATAGCCGAACTGGACAGTTATCTCGGTCAGCGTCTTCGGGACGGAAAGTAGCAGGCAGTCCTTGCCGCCTATTTCCCCAACTCATCGGCGATTCGGGCGGCACCGTACACCTTCCGCAAAGATTCAAGTATCACCGCCGCATGAACGGAAACACTCCGGCTTTGCTCTTCCGTGTAAACAAAACTGTTCGACAGCGAATAAATGTTGCCGTCAAAAATCAAACCGACGACTTCCCCCTTCGTGTTGATAAGCGGACTGCCGGAATTGCCCCCGATAATGTCATTCGTCGTGACAAGATTAAACGGCACCGATAAATCCAACTTCCCTTTCGCCTCTTTCCAACGCTGCGGCGGATTAAACGGTTCCTTGAACTTCTGCGTTTCCGCACGCTCAAACATGCCGGCAATGTTCGTTGTTGCGGCAACGTCCGCACCGCTGTCGTCTTTGTATCCCCTGACCGCACCGTAAGAAAGACGTATCGTGAAAGTCGCATCAGGATAAACAGACGTTCCCGATTCGGCAAACCGCCGCTCCGCCAACTCAGCATACGCCGCCGCCATCGGTGCTTCCACTTTTTCTTCGTACTGCTTGCGGCAGTTCCGCATTTCTTTGTCCATTTTCCGAACAAACCGAATCATCGCATCATCAGACGCTTCGACGGCTTTCCTGCCCCCTTCAAACAAACGTTTCCGCTCGGCAACGTCACGGACTTTGGAACCTTTAATCAGTTCCGCAGCGAATGCAGCCGGTGCCTTATCAGAAACATACGGATAATACAGTTTTTCCAAATACGAAGCACATAACGTCAGCGAATCGGACAGTTTCAGAATTTCCACGTCTTCGTAAACCGGCGTGTCCGCAAACAATGTCTGTTTCAGCGTATCAAGGTTGTTGTCGCGGTATTCTTTCAGCCGCTCGCCGTTGGGCTTTTCCAGTTCATAAGCCGCCCGAACCAGTGTTTTCGCAATCTGAAACGTTTTGCAGTTAAACGCTTCTCCGGCTTCAAAAAAATCATAAGCGTAAAACAAACTGATATTGGTGACATGGTCATGTTCCAGCATGGCTTTGCACGCATCGGCGATTTGCTGTTCCGGCGATTTCACCGCAGGTTTATTACGTCCGCCGTCAACAATGCGTCTGTTGATGCGTCCGCCTGCCGGAGCGGTGTTCGGACTCTTTTCAACGGATGGAAAGTCCCGCCAGAGCGAAGGCGTTTGCAAACCCTGCAACTGCCCCAATGCCCGCTTGCGGTAATTCTGAACGGCACCGAGGTCATCGCCGATTCGCCGCGCATTTTCCAATGAACGGTTCGCAAAAGCGGAATAAATCACTTCACGCTCGTACAATTTCCGCAGCCGCCAGGGGAAAAAAGTGTCCCGCTGAAATTCGAGATGCTCTTTCGTATAAGCCCGCTCGGTGCGTCCGGGATAACCGGCAACAAAAACGAGTTCGTTTTCGGCGGGAGCGGTTTGCGACCATTTTAAGAAGTGTTCGACTTTCGCCGGCTGACCGTTTTCGTAGGCACGGAAAAAAGTGCAGTCAAGACAGTATCGGGGGTATTCATAATTGTCCGGGTCACCGCCGAAAGAGGCAATGTCCTGTTCCGGTGCCCAAACGAGCCGGATGTCGTTATACACTTTGTAGCCGTAAAGGTAATACACGCCGCCCTGATAGAGTGTTGTCACGTTGCAGCGGAGTTTTGTTTTTTCGCTGTATTCCTTTTCGAGGGCGGCAACGGCGGCATCGCGGAGTTTCTTTGCCTGTTCCGGCGGCGTATTCGGTTTGACTCCGGCATTGACTTTGGCGGTCACGTCTTCGGAAAGAACCGGCACGATGATTTCGAGACCGGGGCAGGGACGTTCATCGGCAAGGGTTTCGGCGTAAAAACCTTTTTCGAGAAGGTTATTTTCCGGTGTGGAAAGTTCGTGCAGATTCCTTGCGCCGACGTGATGATTGGTCATAATGAGACCGCCGGATGAAACGAAGGAGGCACTGCCGCGTGTGCTGAACCGTGGGCAGGACTGCTGGATGTGTTTGAGCCATTCGCCGGTCAAATCGAAACCGTATTTCTCTTTGATTTGCGTTTTCGGCGGAGCGTCAAAAAGCCACATGCCTTCATCGGCACGGAGGAACGGAACAACAAGGAACGAAACGAGAAAAAGGGCAATCGTGTATTTCATAGCGGATTTCATTGACGGAAAAACAGTTAGGGAAAAAACAGTGAAAAAAACAGCAGTAAAAACTGAACGGTCTGCCATTGTAGCATAAACGGGAAATAAAATCACCGCCGCCCTGCCGGAGGCGGTGATTCGATAACAGTACCGCGAAAAAATACAAACCGGAAGAAATTATTCCTTCACCCATCCTTCGAGGTATCTTGCGAGTTGGTGCATATCGCTGCCGACTCCGATAGGACGCTCGTGAGCGCGGAGACGACTCATATCTATCAGTTCCTCAAACACCGGATATGTGATGTCCATCGTGTGTCCCACCGAAATCATCACGCCGTTCTTGTCGAGTTCCGCCAACGCCTTGTAAGCACCGACTCCGATTTGGCTGCCGAGAATCACGTCAAACGCCGTTGCCTGATTGCACCGGACTTCATAGCCGAACTGCAAACCGACCATCTTTTTCGATTTGCCGGTGCGACGCTTGTATTCTTCGGCAATCAACCGCCCAAGCCGCGCACTGTACTTTAATTGCGACACCGGAAAATGTCCGAAAGTGTCCGGTTTCAATGACCGGTATTCGTCGTCCGAACAGCACATCTTGATTTCGGAAAGCGGAAGATATTCCGCCAGCCCTTCCGAAACAACCGCCACAAAAGCGGTTTTGCCTTCCAGTTCCCGTGCCTGAATCACATCAACGCACCGGTTCACGATTTTTTGGACATCAAAGATTTGCCGCATCAGCGGAGTGCCGTCTTTCGTGAGGATTTCTTTGCCGGTGTCGGGGTCAACGGTCGGTTCAGAATCGTACCAATTCTGGTGAATGTCTTCGAGACCGATGACCAAACTTCCTTCTCCGGCAATAGAAGCACCGTAAGCAAGCCACGCGGCACTGCGTCCCATTACTTGAGCGATGTAGCCGGTTTCGGTTGCTTCGGAATCGGCAAGCAGGTTGCGGATTTCAGCGGCAAGCATTTCCACTGCGGTAAAATAGCCGAAGGTAAAATCAATCCCTTTGTAATCGTTGTCGATGGTTTTCGGCAGATGAATGACTTTGAGACGTTTTTCGGTATCCGGCAGGGCATCCATCACGAGTTTGAATTTTGCCGCTGTTGTCAGGGTGTCGTCGCCGCCGATGGAAATGAGGGCATCAACATCCATCGAGCGCAGTGCCTTATAGACGGTCATCAGCGGAGCGGTTTTTTCGGGGTCTTTCAGGTCAATCGGCTTTTTCAGGAGTTTTCCCGGATTGACCCGTGCGGTTCCGATGCAGATGCCGCGCGAGGTGCGGAGACCTTCGCCGATTTGTTTATCGAGCCGGATGTAATGCTTTCCTTCTTCGATTTTGCTGTCGTCTTTGTATTCGACGAGGGCGGTGTAGCCGTTTTTCATTCCGTACACTTCGATACCGGCGCGGGCAAAACAGATGGCTGCGCTGCCGATAACGGCGTTGGCGGTGGGTGCGGGACCGCCGGAAAAAAGAATGGCGACCCGCTTAATGTCGGTTTTCGGCAACTTCGGACTGACAAGATTACTTGTACTCGGCATAGTGTCTAAAAAAGTAATGGAGATTAAGGTTTATTTCCTCTCATTATAGCAAAAATTATCCGCCTGTGTGTCTGTCCACGTCCCCTGCAAAGTCGTTTTTTTGGAATTTTCAGGAATTTATCAAACACGCAGTGTTTCGAAGCGTATAAACGGAGTAGATTTCATTCACACGGAGGTTCAAAATGACTTCTCTCTCCACACTCGCAAACGTATT
>JAIRPZ010000188.1 GCA_031256755.1 Planctomycetaceae bacterium | reverse complement strand
TGTTCCATGAGACCATTTTCGCGTGGAAGCACGGGCCTGTCGTCAAAGACCTCTACGACAAATACAAATCCTTTAAAGGAACACCCATTACCGACTTCCCCGAATCCGCGCCGGAATTAGACGATTGCGCGGAAACGGTTGTGAAACATGTGTGGGAAGTTTATGCTGCTTGCTCCGATATGCAGTTGAGCGAAATCACACACCGACCGAACTCCCCGTGGAGACGGTTCTACAATCCTTACGAATGGTCTTACGAAGTGATCCAGCCGATGTCCATCCGTGATTATTTCAAGTCGATAAAAAAACAAAAAAATGACACCCGTTGACGACAGTGATTTCTTATATTCTATGCTTGAAGACATTCGGATTCAGCACAAAGAATTGATTGAAGACACGAAAAAAGCGCACAAGAAAAATGATAAGTTGCTGTTGAAACTCGACGCGGCCGCTGACAACGTGCGTGAGTTGTCCATTCAGAACGCTGAATTAAGAAAAGACGTGCAAAAATACCGCGACACCAGTTATCTGCGGATCATCGGCGCATCAGGGATGGCCGTTATTGGAGCGGTTTCGCCGTTTGCAACGCCCTATTTTGAATCAAATCATACTTATTATGCAGCGATATATTTTAGTTTAGGATTATCAATCGCCGCATTAGTTGTCGGTCTTCTGGTTAACCGCAAACAGCCGGACAACGAATGATCGGTCGCGTAATCTGCCGTATTATTATTTTGCCTGCTTTCGTCCGCTTAACATTTTTTTGACGAATTCATCGAGTTCGGCTTGGTCTTTCGGGTCAAGGGCGGTAAAAATCGGTCTTGCGGGCATTTTCGGAGTGCCGTACTGATGCGCCAGAAACACATCACGGGTTGTGGACTTGCTTTTCGGATATCGCTGCACATCCACTTCCGCAAGGAATTCAATACGTCCTCCCTTATGCCGGATCACCGCAATTTTGGATTTCCGCACCGCATCGTAAAGACGACCGCTCTTGATCAGGATCGGGTGATTGTAGTCCTTTTCATTTTTGCGGGGCTGCCAGCGTTTGCCGTTGTAAGCGTTTCCGCCCGACTTCAAAACATACGCTTCCAGTTGTTTCTTCAGCCACAGCGCAGCCGCACGCTCTTCCTCTTCCGGTGTTAATTCCTGTGCCGGAGAACGCCGGAAAAGCGTCCCGACCGCTGACCGTATCTTGCCGTAAATCTCCGCAAACGTCATTCCCTGTCCTTCGTCTTTGTCCGCTGCTCATTCACAGACGGTATTCAAAATACTGTCCGATAATGTACTTCAACAAAAACATTCTGTCAAAAAATACAGCATTGTCCTCTTGAATTCTCCGGCAGGAAAGACGATAATAGGGACAGGTAATTTAGAATACCGCTAAACGGCAAGGGTAGTAAGATGTGTGCCAATGCAGCCGATTTCCGTAAAGCAAAAATGTTAGCGTTCAACGTGCTGGAAGCCAATATGATCATTGAGCCGCCCGTTGTCGCACAGACCATTGCAAAAACTTACGGATTACGTGTTGACTATTCTCTATTCAATGAAGAATATAGGGATGAAGTAGCCGGTTTTCTCGACATTGACGAAAAAATGATTGTCGTCAATGCAGAGGATTCACGGCAGCGTCAGAATTTTACGGTTGCGCATGAACTCGGACATTTCCTGCTGGAGCATGATGTCTTAAGCCCGGAATATACATACTTATTTCGTCATCCTGAAAAGCAAAAGAATGTTCCGATGGAGCAGGAAGCCAATATCTTTGCTGCGAACCTGCTGGTTCCAACATCCTTTCTGCGGGAGTATTTAGAGCGTTATTCCTTTGCGACCGACGAACAGTTGTCCCGGATATTCGGTGTTTCGGCGACTGTTATTAAATACCGGCGGCTTTATATTTAGGAGGAATAATGACCAATTTAAGACGGAACGATGCCATCATATCGTCTGATCCGGTTCAGGAAAATGCCGCACCGGATTTATTGACTGAATTGACCAATAATAACAAAACGCAAAAAGAGGAGTTTCAACGGCTGCAAAATGAGCGGCTTGCAATTAAAAACAGCACGGCAAAGGAAAACCGCACCATACGCAAATGGCTGATGATCGGTTTGACCATCGTTTCCTTATGCTGGCTTAGTTTTACCGGCTATATCGTCCATTCGCTTGCGTTTTGTTCCGAGTGCCGATTATCCGATATGGTGGCTTCGGCGTTCATCACCACCTCGCTGGCAACCGTTCTCGGCTTATGGGCTATCGGTCTCCGTTATTTCTTTGCAAAGGAAAGTTAAATCTATTTCTTGTCCTTCTTTTCTTTCCGCTCGGAACGCTTCTCGTTGAGTGCATCGGCGGCATCGATCCAGCCCTCTTTCTGCTTTCGCAGTTTTGCCGCCGCCTTCTCCGCCGCCGCAGAAACTTGCGAATCGCTGCGATCCGCAAGTTTCGAACCCACGCCCGCAGAGAAACCGCCCAAGACCATCATACCGCCCGTCTTGGCCGTATCCTTCACTCCCGTTAATAACTTATCCCATTTACCCATTGATTAACTCCTTATACTTCTTTTGCAATGCGTTCAGCGACAGTTGAAGCGTATGCTGTTGTTCCAATGCCTTGTGTTTCGCAATCCGTCCCGGAGTCACAGTCGAATGTGACCCCTTGTACAAATCTGTTCCGAAAGCGTCCGCAACTAACTGCGAACAGATTTTGTAGTTCTGCTCAAATTTGGGGGACACCTCCGGTTTCACAATGCCCAGATTATCCCGAAAGCCCCCCATAACGGCATTCACATTCGCATAGCCCGTGATCTCCGGCTGCATCTGCTGAAGACGCTCATTGATCTGTTTGGTTATCGCCGGGTCTTTCGGACGATACACCGTGTAATAAGCCCCTCTGTCCCGGTCAATGAACCCGTCAAGCGTATTGACATTGATACCGGCTTTCCGTTTGCCGTCCGGCGAGTCCGCCGCAAGCATATCCCAAACGTGTCCTTTGGAATAGACCGCCGCATGCGAATAGTCGGAGTTGGTCACTTTGGCAATAAACTGGTTGCCGAAGTTATAGTGCGGGTGCATCAGCAAAATGTCCCCTTCTTTCAGTCCCATTGCCGGAAGGGCTTTTGCCGGAATTGACTTTTCTTTGACCAGCATATCGCTTTTACGGCGGACAATTTCACTGCGGATCAGGGTAATGGCGGCACCGGCAGCGGCACCGCCCGCAATCATCAGTCCTTTGCGTTTTCCGGCAACGGCAGCGGCAACCGCACCCGCTGTGGCACCGACAAGTCCGCCCGCAATGCCAATCGCACCTTTGGCAACACCGACACCAGCCGCCGCACCGCCCGCGCTGTCTTTACCGGCTTTGCCCGCAACAACGTTCTGTACGTCCTGCACACCCCCTTTGTCGTGGGCGCGCTGCACACTTGCACGTGCATTCAAGATGTACTGTTTGACTTTCTCCGGTGTTTTCGGCGTGATGCGTGAGCGAGCAGCCTCTGCCGTAGACATCTTTTGCAATTCTTTTAGCCGCTCGGCTTCGTAGGTTTTGTCCATTGTTTGTCTCCTGTTGTGAATATTATTGATGGATAATTCCAGTTTGTCCTGTTTTTGCGGCGGTGCTATTGACTTCCCCGCCGAAGAGGACGATAATGATGTCTGCCCGTTATGCGTAAAAGACGTTTCGGACGAAATCTCTGGGGAGACAATGGTTTTTCTGTTGCCGGCATCAGAGAGTTTACGACTTCGGGCTTTTGCCCCCGGCAGATTATTGGCGGAATTGGTCCCGCCGATAAATTGTTTCTGTTCGGGGGTTATGTTTTTTACAATACAAACGATTTTT
>JAIRPZ010000159.1 GCA_031256755.1 Planctomycetaceae bacterium | reverse complement strand
GCAGCAAGAAAGCGGCGGACATTCGTCCGCCGTTAATTGAAAATTAAATTGATAATGGATAATTCGAGAGACATCAGACGGCAGCAAGAGAGGATCTTTTCTGCTGCCGTCTGCAATCTGCGGTCTGCAAACTAATTATCAATTTTCAATGAAAAGAACAACCTTTAACAACCACACAAAATCATGAAAGCATTAACCACCATTACCCTACTTATCGTAACGATAACAATCATTTCCGGCTGCGGAGACGCTTCGCGTCCGAAGGACTTGCCGAAGTTGTATCCCTGCACGGTGACAATCACGCAGGAAGGAAAACCGCTTGCCGATGCAATGATCGAGTTTGTACCGGCTGACGCGGCGAATGCGAAGTTTCGGGCAGTGTCGATGACCGGCAAAGACGGTTCGGTCAAAATGGCAACCTACGGCTTTACCGGCGCACCGGCAGGCAAGTATAAAGTTGTCGTTACGAAAACGATGAACGATGATATCGTCTATGCGGCAGAGGTCAATCCGTCAAGCGGCGAAAAAGATATTGTCAGTTACAACACCTACCGAATGGTTGACGAACAGTATTCGTCTGCGGAAACGACACCGTTTGAAATCGAAATCACCGGCAAAGAAAGAAGCGTGACAAAAACGTTTGATGCCGGAAAAGCGGTGAAAGTAAAAACAGGCGGTTCGGGAAAATAAGACCGTCCGGCAACGCCTGTTACATTTGTCTTGAAACGACAAACCGGGTCATGTCCGACAGGGCTTGTTTTGCTGCGGCATTGCCCGGGATACCGGCAAGCAATTCGTCTGCCTCGTCTGCGAGTTGCTGTGCCGTTTTTCGTGCCGCCGCAATCGAACCGGCAGATGTTAAATGTGCAACGATTTCATCGGCGGTCTGCCCGTCAAAATCGTCCCGGCGGATGCGAACCAGCATATCGTTCCGCTCGTGTTCTGAAGCATCCCGAAGATATAAAATCAGCGGCAGAGTCGGTTTGTGATGAATTAAATCCGTCCGCAGCGTTTTTCCTGCCGTATCCGTTTTGCCGACCAAATCAAGAACATCGTCAATAATCTGAAAAGCGAGTCCGATTTTTTGTCCGAAAAGACGAAACTTTTCTGTAACACTAACATCGGCATCGGCAAAAAATGCACCGATTTCGGCACTGCAAGCGAGCAGCGGAGCGGTTTTACCGCCGATGATCCGCAGGTAATCGTCAAAAGATATTTCAAACCCGCCGGCAGAGCCGATTTGCAGAAGTTCCCCTTCACAAGTTTGTTTGCACGCAGCGGTTAGTTGCCGGACAGCAAAAAGCGAATCGGTTTGCGCAATCAGTTCTAACGCTTTTGTCAGAAGAAAATCTCCGGCAAGAACACCGATCTGGGCATTCCACCGGACATTGAACGTTGCGAGATGCCGCCGGACCGAAGCACCGTCTAAAATATCGTCATGAATGAGCGTGGCGGTATGTACAAGTTCAATCGAAGCAGCCGCGAGAATATGCTGTTCGGCAATCGTGCCGACGGTCTTTCCGGCAAGAAAGAGCAGCATCGGACGGAGACGTTTGCCGCCGACCTGCAAACTGTACCGGATCACTTCATCGACAAAGGTATCTGCATTGGTCAGTGTCCGGCACAACAGCATTTCCATTGCAGCGATGTCATCGGCAATGACGGAGCGGGCATTATCGGGCATGCAAAAGGGGACAATAATGGAACAATCAGGTTCCGGGAGTGTTAGTATATCGAAAAAGAGCGGACAAAGTAAGCCCCCCCTTTTTTCGTTTTTTTCTCACAGGCAGTCATGCGGCCGTCAAACGGCACCGCCGAACAATATCTTAAAATAATGCTTTAATTTTCGGATCATTGAGAGAATCCGCAATCAAAGCGGCTTCGGTAAAGAGACAGTGAGCATTGTGTTTTGCCCGCACGGCGGCTCCGACAGCACCGGCATTCGCTGCCGCTTGTATCCCTGCGGTACTGTCTTCCAGCACAAGCATTTCATCAGACGGTATGCCGAACTGCTTCGCCGCTTTCCAATAAATTTCAGGGTGCGGTTTGCCTTGCGAAATGTCTTCTGCCGTTAAAATAAAATGAAACCGCTTGTCCAAATCTTTACGCCGCAGCACTTCGGAAACCACTCGGACTGAACTGCTGGTGCAGATACCTTTCGGAATGTTATGCCGATCCAGATATTCGAGTAATTCGGGCAAGCCGGGCATCATGGAATAGCCGTCATCAAGAAATTGCAGGAAGAAATCTTCGGATTCCCGCTGCAAATCCTGCCAAGGTTCGGGAAAACCGAATGTTTCTTTGAATAATTCAAAGCATGCTTTCGGCGGTCGGCCCATCACGGCATGACAAAGTTCGTCTGTATAAATATGCCCGCGTTTGCCTAACAGTGCCGAAGCCGCTTTCCAATAGGTATCTTCGGTATCAAACATCAAGCCGTCCATATCAAACGCTACTGCTTTGATCATTGATTTTTCTGTTGAATTTGTTTTCGGAATCGTTTGCCGGCGGAACATTGTATCAGAAATACGGCATCGGACATACCTGTCAATTTCCGAAGCGGACGGCGAGGTAACTTTCGTAGCGGCGGAGATCGAGCCGTCCTTCTCCAACCGCCTGCTTCACGGCACAATCGTCTTCGTGAGAATGGGTGCAGTCAGGAAACCGGCACCGGTTTTCATACGGACGCAGATCGCGGAAGAGTCCGAAAACTTCTTCGGGAATAATATCCCAAAGCATAAATTGCCGCAAGCCGGGCGTATCAATCACGAAACCGCCGAAAGAGAGTTGCCGCAATTCCGCCATAGTGGTCGTATGTTTTCCTTTAAACGCATGACCGATTTCCGCTGTCCGAAGATGCATTTGCGGATCAGCGGCATTGAGCAGCGAGGACTTTCCCACTCCGCTTTGACCGGCAACCGCACTTGACCGGTTCAGCAATTGTTTTCGGAGACGTTCCATTCCCAAACCGGTTTCGGCACTTAACGTTAAGACCTTGTATCCCATTTGGGAATAAACGCCGATGAGCGGCTGTAATCCGGCGGGATCAACGAGATCAATTTTATTGATACAAATAATCGGCAGCACGCCGGATTGTTCTGCTGTTAAAATCATCCGGTCGATCAGATTCGGTTTCAGTTCCGGCTGATCCGCACTGGCAACAATGAGTACCTGATCGACATTGGCGGCAATGACGTGTTTGCGGTTTTTGCTGGTTCGGGCAATGGTATTGGTTCTCGGTTCGACATGCTCGATCATCCCTTCTGTTTCGTTGTTTGGTGCCGGACGAAACCCTACCCGATCGCCGGCAACAGCGGGCTGACGTTCATCGGTTTGCAGTGTTTTCAGCACACGCCGCATCACGCATTGAAACAGCCGTCCGTCTCCGGTTTGTACGGCAATACTTGCACCGTGAACGCAGAGAACTCTGCCGGAGAACAGCGGGGTTTCTGCGTCAGGAATGTTTTCAGCAACGGTTCTTTTTCGGGAGAGTTCGCCTTTACCGCTGATGCGTTCCGCAGCGGTTTCGCGTTCTTCTTCAAAGCCGTGTTCTTCAAACTGCCGGGTCCAATTGCTTGTCCGGGTTCGTTCCGACCGGTTTTTGCGAAAGGAGACCCGCACTTTTTGCGGTTTCATCGGTGCCGATTATACCATGAGCAGGGACATCCCGGCCTCGCCCTGCCGCAAGGATTCAAATCTGCAAAAGAGGATTATCTGTTGATTGTCCGGCTGCGGCACTTGCATTTCGGATACCGAAAGAAATTTCCGGTGGATTCACTCTCGGCATGACCCAAAACAGGCAAGGCTTCCTTCTGCGGACTGACATTGCCGTCATCAAGCCGCCCGCTGAAAATTGGTTCCGCCGGAAAAACATTGAACGATGTATTCGCAATGTCAGATATTTTTCGATGCAACGCCGGTTTCGTGTGGTATACTATCTGAAACAAAATGGTCTGGACGCAATGTGGCAAAATCATTAGATTCCGTCTGCGGCAAACAGTTTTCATCAAAAATTAGGGGATTAAGGCGATGTTTCCAAAACAGCAGACGGTATTCTTTTTATTATTGGGAATCGGCTTGCTTGCGGGCTGTCAGACCAGCGGCAGCAGACCGGTCAATCCCTTTGCGGTCTCCCAAAACCGGAATACAGTTCCGCCTCCGGCAACGTTTTCGAGTCAGGAATTTTATCTGGGGCAAACTCCCGGCGGCGATACGGTTCCCGCGGTTCCGGCAGCGACGTTTCAGCCGTCTTCACCAGCGGCACCGGCGGCACTGCCCGGCACAACGGTTCCGCCTCCGGCGGCTCCGTCAAGTCCTCTGGGATCGTCCGTAGAACAGAAAGCCGAATTGTTCACTGCCGAAAAAAAAGAGACACCGAAAGAACCGCAATGGGTTGCCGTCAATGTTCCTGCAACGAGCCAGACCGCCTTTCAAACGCTGGAAGCAAAAAGCCGGTCGGACTCTTATGATGAAAACGGCGTGCAGAAAACGGCAGTCGGCAACAGCCCTTCACTCGTGGTTGGTACGTCCCATGCAATAACAACGATCACCGATGAAACTCCCGCACCTGCACTTGCCGAACCAAAATCCGTCTATTCAGGAGAATACACACAGTAGACGTTTAGGCATTGTCTATTTCAGGGGCTTCGGCAGACCACCGGTTTCGACTCTTTTTTGCACCGCTTTTTTCGCCGCATCGTAAATCTGATCGAAAAGAATATCCGCAGGAGCCGTTTTAATCCGCTGCAAATAGTTCCAAGCCATCACATCATTTTGATTTTCGGCAGCACACCAAGCAAGACCAGCAAGCCCCAGCATCTGGTCTTCAATATCAACATCACTCAATACGGCAAATTCCTGAAAAAGCGGCAAACTGTCAAACGTGTTAGTCTCTGCATAATAAAACCGAATCAATTGCCGTTTTGCCTTGCGACCCCAAAAATAATTCTCTTCAGGAAAATAATCAATCACACATCGCCACGCTTCCGGGGTATTGATAACGCACGCATAAACCCACTGTTCTTCCGCGGTCTGTTTTTTTTCGACGATTAACGCACCGGCAGAGAGAAACGGCGGACGCTTCCACATTTGATACGTACTTCCCAGCACTCCGCCGATGATCGCAATGATCACGGCAAAGAACAACCGAATCAGTATCCGGCGAAACCGGCTATGCTTTTGATGAAGGGCTTGCTGCAATAATTGCCGCGCCGATGCCGGAACAAAACTCCGCCGGTGTACCGAAATGTGCGGCGGAAGAAGACCGGCGGTCTGCAATTGTTCGATAATTTCGTGAAAATGCTGAAACCGGTCTTCAGGATTTTTTGCGATCATCCGCTCAATGACGGCTGTCAAGGCGGACGGAATACCGGTACGCTGTTTCGCCAAAGGCGGCGGAGGCGAATTGACATGCTGCAAAGCCACAGAAAGAGCAGTATCGCCGGTAAACGGGGGCTTGCCGGCAAGAGCATGCCAGCAGGTAATGCCCAGCGAATAAATATCGCTGCGGTGATCAAGAGGTTTACCCTGCGACTGTTCGGGACTCATATACAGCGGCGTTCCCAGCGTCATACCGATTTCGGTCAATGCTGTATCGGTTTTGGCAATGGCCGACATTTGGAGATGCGCTAAACCGAAATCGGTCACCTTAACGGTACCGTTAGCAGTGAGTAAAATGTTTTCCGGTTTAATATCGCGGTGAACAATGCCCGCTTCGGCGGCGGTTTGAAAAGCGGCGGCTATTTGCCAAAGCAAAACAAGAACTTTCTCTGCGGGCAGCGCACCGGAACGCTGAATTTCCTGCTGCAAGGTTTCGCCCTGAACGTATTCCTGAGCAATAAACCAGTAACCGTCCCGGCAGTCAATTTGGTAAATCTGGACAAGATTAGGATGGTTCAAAGCGGCAATGGCTCTTGCCTCCCGGGTAAACCGGCGTGTGTAAGTTTCATCAGCCGCCGCCAATTCTTTTTTCAGAATTTTGAGAGCGACCCGCCGTCCCAGCGACCGCTGCTCTGCTAAAAAGACATCCGCTGTCGCTCCGCTGCCGATCCTCCGTATGATATGATAATCACCGAATTCGCGATTGGTTAATTCTTCCATCTGGGGAATTGACAAATTAAAAGGATCATTGATAATAAAGGGGCGGGGGAATTAGAACCGTATACGGCAGACATACACGATAGAAACAGAAACCTGCCTCAATCCCCCATATTATTAGTTATTAACGGTCAATAATCAATTCCCCCCCGAAATGTCATTGAATTTAATCATTGGGAGCGATCACCGCGGCGTTTCTACCCGAATGAAGTTAACGGAATATCTTCGGCAGAAAGGATATTCCGTAACGGAGTTCGGACCGGCATTGGATGCTGCCAGTCCGACCGATTATCCCGATGTTGCTGCGGAAATTGCCCGGTCAATCAGCCGCGGGGAAAATGATCGGGGAATTTTGATCTGCGGGACAGGGATTGGAATGTGTATTGCAGCGAATAAATTTCCGGGGATTCAGGCGGCACCGGTCATTGATGAACTTTCGGCGGAGTTGAGCCGGCGGCACAATAATCTGAATATCCTGTGTTTGGCGGGCGATATGCTGAACGAAGAGCAGATGATGCAGATTGTTCAAATTTGGCTGACGGTTCCGTTTGACGGCGGACGGCATGAACGCCGCATTGAAAAAATCCGGCTGCTCGAAAAACAACTCGGACTTGTCCATTCCGGTTGAAACGGCAGTCCTTCCATAAATCGTCTGTCCGGTGTTGACAATTCTTGCCGTTTAGCCGATAATGAGAATATACGGTATACTTATTTTTTCACCCTCATTATTTTGAAAGGAGGAGACTATGACCGTCATTTGTATTACAACTCGCGGGAAACGCACGTTCCCCGCTTCCGCCGCCGGTTTGACAACCGGAATCACCGGCAAAACCCTTACAAACGCCCCCATGCGTAGTAAAATAGGCAAAAGAACGGGGGGGGGGTTACGTTCGAAACAGCGTTAACAGTGTAAGCACTGTTTCCCGCTCTTTCGCCCGTTCTTTGGGTTTCACCCTTATCGAACTCCTTGTCGTCATCGCCATTATCGGCATGCTCATTGCTTTACTCTTACCGGCTATCCAAGCAGCACGCGAGGCAGCACGCCGGATGCAGTGCAGCAACAAACAGAAGCAACTCGCTCTCGCTGCTCACAACTACCAGAACACTTACAGTATGCTGCCGATGATAAGCGGCACAGAAGACGGGATCGGCAGCGGAGCCCGATGCAAACACCCCCAAAACAGCCTAGCTGCCGGAGTGTTCATCGACCTTCTCCCATACTTGGAAGCCCAGCAACTGTACGACTTGTGGAAGGTATCATCAGCATACGACCCTGATGGAGCACAAACCCTAACAAACCCGCCTGCTGATGATCCCCGTATACAGAAACCGGAAGGGCTGTTTATCTGTCCCTCGGGATATTCCGCTTCGACAATTACCGCCACCGGGATTCGGGCAGCCACCCATTACCGGTGGAATCACGGCGATGCCTCGTTTGCACACGGCGTTGAGACGACAGTTATACCCATCAAGGATCCAAACTACGAAAAGATTGCGTGGCGGAGGGGACTCGGCGGATTCATTGATTTCGGGAGCATTACAGACGGATTGAGCAATACCGCAATGTTTTCCGAGCGGATGTTTGCAATGTTCACAACCCCCAATAATTACCCGGTTATTGAAATAACTCGAAGCAATGATGCGAACGGCGGCAGCGTTTTCTCAAACAAAACCTATGATGCAAGACTGACAAACCGGCAGACCATATTGAATTATTGCGGAACGAACGGAAATTACAAAAATTCAATTTCGGGAGTTAGGTCGTGTTGCCACAGTTCTTGCCATATTTTATTTATAAATTTATATTTCGTAATGCAATGGACACACGCACACTACGAACAGATAAAACATTTGCTTCCGATACAACGAGGCAATGTCGCCATCGACAACAAAATCTTTTTCGAGGCGATGATTCACCTCACTGAAAACGGTTTCCGGTGGCGTGCTATGCCGGAAAAATACGGCAAGTGGAACAGCATCTATCGGCGTTTCCGCCGCTGGACAG
>JAIRPZ010000142.1 GCA_031256755.1 Planctomycetaceae bacterium | reverse complement strand
ACTTATAAATTGTACGATTATGTCCATGTTTTATTGGAAAATCAAGAAAAGAATCGGGAAAGAGATTGGAACATCATGTCTCACATTGAATCCGCATCAAAAAAAGAAATAGAAGATTTTATTGATTCTTTAGATGATCAAAAAATGTCTACTGATCGTCCTTGTCCGGTAGATTTGAAAAGCGTGCAAAGTCCGATACAATGAAAGCCCTGCCGGAACGGTACCGTGCCGGAGCAGATTTGAAAAACGATCCGAAATCCGATACAATCAAAGAACAATGAAAAAAGGCATTATTCGTTCAATTTTATTTTACGTCCTTTTCGGGGGCGGGTGCTTTGACGTTATGGTTGGCGCAGTTCTCATGCGGAGTCGTGACGGTGCCTGCTTGGTTATTTGATGAACAAATACCCGTTCTGGCGAAAGTGGGCGATCTCATCGTTCGATATGATAAAAAGACCGGTGATTACTGTATTACGCAAGGATTGGATTTTCCGATAGCCGAACGCAAGGGATCGGAAAATGGACAGATACTGACGGTGGATAGTAAGACGTTAAGCGGCGAGTCGCTGCCGCGTATATCTTGCCGGTTCACTTACGACCCGGAGGGAAAGCCATTAAGGTACCTTTATTCAGTAATGAATGCCGATGCGACTTTCAATCGGATATACCACGACTTTGATGCGGACGGACAACTTGATGCGGTGGATTTGTTCAAAGACGGCAAAGTGATCCGTTACCCTTTATATGACGAATCGGTGCTGGAAAAAATATCGGAACGCGATTTTCCGAAAGAAAAACATCCCGCCAGTAAGCGGAGAGCCGATACGCCGGTCGCAAAGTAGACGGCAACGACCGGAACGTGTTCTCTGCGTCAACCGACAAAATGGGTACATCCTTATCCGAGACGGACATGGCAGCGGGTCAATTTATAAACCGACGCAAAAATTGGACGATTTTATACGAGATTGGATGCTGAAAAAAATGACAAATACTTTGAACTCTGCTATAATTACGAACATAATCTCACTCTATTGCGTGTGGCAGGGACGATGTATTATTGTGAACCAAAATATCAAAAAAGAAAATCTCTTTCCAAACACATACGGGAAAAATTGAATCTAGTTTGCAGCAGATTTGACGAAAGCAGAGAATACACACGGCAGAAAATGGCTTGAGAATTTCCTCCGAACCCGCGATTATTAAAGCAGAAACATGAACAGACCTATTTTGTTATCCGAAGCAGCGTCTATTTCTGAAATTTGCCGCAAATACGGAGTGTGGATTAACCAATGCCCCGGCGATTTATCGGTTTATTACGAGTGCGGACGGGTAGCGGCACCATGGGTTTTTAATAACGATATTATGTTATCTTTTGTTCCGCAAGGATACCGCAATGGAGATTCAACCGAATGTAAAATGATGCCGATACTAAATAAAACAGTCGGAGGCGGTGAGGTCTATGTGCGTTTTGACAAGCAATCACATCTGTTTTTGACGCTGGATTTTATGTTCGGCAACTCATTGAGTTTTCATTATTTCATGCCGTATATTAAACAATTAAATGAATACATTGACGGTATCGACACACAAAATGCGCTGCCCCGGTTTCCTATAAAAAAGCAGCGTAATATCAATACTTACTTACGTTGTTGGGTGATGGGTGATAAAATAATGTTTCTTTGTTATCCGAACACAAGTATTCCGGTTTATGACTGTGAAACGATCAACTATTTCCGCAGTGAAAGCGGCGGGATCGACATTTTGCAGAAAGATAATCAAATCATTGCCATAGACGGATGGATCAAAAACACTGTCGCCGATATTGCACCGGACGATCAATGGCTCATCATCACCGCAAAAGAATAAATTCTGCGGATAACACGTTGAGGATACGGTCATCCAGCGTCTTTCCCGATGGTTTCCCTGACTGTTTTGCCGATCTTGCACGCCAAGCCGGAATGTTTTCTAAAATGCCCCAGTCCCTTCAATACACGCCAAAATTCCTGCCCCCGTACTGTTAAAATGACCGCTTGTCTTTCCGCCCGGATTCCGTATAATGACACCGACCATGAACCGATGAAACCGTTTCACAGGAGTCCTCTGACAAATCCGCCGCCGTCCGTAATGTCCGCGTCTGCAATGTTCACCAAAGATCAAATCAAACCGGCTGTTATTCTGCTTTATACGGTCATTGCCGTTTCTGTTTGGTATTATTTCTGCTCGCAGTCCGATTTCCGTTTACTGCGGAACAGGCATGTTCATCCTGATGTTTGGTTCGGTTCACTACCCCTCTTTTCGGCCGCCGTGCTGTTCGGATTGATTCCGGCGGTCATCGTCCGCTGGGGCTTTCGGGAAAAACTTGCGGATTACGGCGTGAAAATCGGTATTGTGCATCGGACTGTCCGCTCCTTTCTGCTGGCAGTACCGCTTGTGACCGTGATTGCCGTCTGGACAGGACACAATCCCGCCTTTTATAATGTCTATCCGCTTAATGAAACCCTTCGGCAGAGTGAAAATCCTCCGCAAGGTGTTAGCCCCGCTCATCCGACTCCTGCCAACAGCACATATTATCCCGTTATCGGTCCCGGATTATTTCTGATTCATTCCTTGTTTTATCTCGGTTATTATGCGGGCTGGGAATTTTTGTTCCGGGGCTTTATTCAGCACGGTTTGACGGCACGCTGCGGACTTTTAACGGCGATTCTCATTCAAACACTGGCTTCAACAATGCTTCATTACGGACATCCGCCGGTAGAAGTGTTCGCTTCGATCATTGCCGGAATTGTTTGGGGAGTGATCGCTTACCGTACGCAATCCGTTTTATCCGGTTTCTTGCAGCATAGTTTGCTCGGTATCGTTTGTGATGCCGTATTAGTATTCGGACAGCGGTAGCGGTGAGCCGTTGTTTCCCGCTGCCGCCGGAACCGTCCCCAAATGCCGGTATCCTTTTTCGGTCAGGCAGCGTCCTTTCGGTGTGCGGATCACCAACTCGCTGATCAGCAAAAACGGTTCGACTTCATCTTCCAATGTTCCGGTGTCGGCACACATTGTATGGGCAACGGCTTCGATGCCGACCGGTCCTCCTTGAAAAACCCGCAGCATTGTTTCCAAATACTTCCGGTCTTGCGGATCAAGCCCCAGTTTATCGATCCCCTGCATCTCCAAGGCTTCCAGCGCAACGGCAAGCGAGATCGCCCCGTTTGCCTGTGCGTCTGCATAATCCCGAACCCATCGCAGACGGTTGTTTGCCAATCGCGGCGTTCCCCGGCTTCGGAATGCAATTTCGTAAGCCGCATCGTCATCAATGCGGATATTTAACTTCCCGGCATTGCGGCGAACAATCTGTGCTAATTCGTCAATGCTGTAAAAATCAAGATGTTCCCGAAGTTGAAATCTGTCCCGGAGCGGCGCGGAAATCAAGCCCGACCGTGTCGTTGCCCCGATCAGTGTGAACGGTTTTAACGGAATGTTCATTGTCCTCGCATTCACTCCTTCGCCGAGCGTGAGGTCAATCCGAAAGTCCTCCATGGCCGGATAGAGAAACTCCTCGACGGATTTTTGCATCCGGTGAATTTCGTCAATAAAAAGAATGGATCCTTCGGCGGCATTGGTCAGATAAGGAACCACATCTTTCGGCGATTTGAGCGTTGCCCCGTTGCCGATTTGTATGGAAACACCGAGTTCGCGGGGAATACAGGTCGCAAAAGTGGTTTTACCGAGACCGGGCGGACCGTCAAGCAAAATATGACCGAGCGGTTCTTTCCGTTTTTTTGCGGCGCGAATGGAAATTTCGAGGCGTTCAAACACTTTCCGCTGCCCGATCATTTCGGACATCGTTTTGGGACGTAAGACATTATCCTCTTCCGGTGTCAGAACGACCGGAACCGGTTCGGGCAGGCAGTCGTCCTCAGTTTCCCCGGAATCAATCACAACGCGCCGCGGCATATGAAACAGTGTAGCAGGAACGGCGATGATTTCAAGTCAGCAAAACAGTCCTGCCGGTGCCAGCCGCACGGACAGGATTTCGGCAAGGGTTATGTTTGATCGGTCTCATTCGTATCCGTTTCCCTGTTTTTCCCGCAGTGACCGCACTCTTCTCTTTCAAGGTACTGGTCATATTCATACCGGAAACAGCATTTCAAGCGGCAGCAAAGTCCCGAAATCTTTGTCGGATCAAGCGTTGCTTTTTGCTGTTTCGCCATTTTCATCGACACCGGTGCAATTTCGTACAAATGATTGTTGCAGCAGACATTACGTCCGCAGTCGCCAATGTCGGCAAGAAGTTTGGTCTTGTCCCGAACCCCAATCTGCCGCATCTCCACACGTGTTCGGAATTCCCCGGTCAGCACTTTGACAAGTTCACGGAAATCAACCCGCCCGTCCGCCACATAATAGACAATCATCCGCTCACCGCCGAAAAGATGTTCAACACGGATCAGCGTCATCTCAAGACCCGATTGTTCAATGATGCCGCGGCAGCCGATAAAGTGCGTCCGCTCTTTTTGCTGAATGTGCCGGTATCGTTCCTCATCGCTCTCGGACATCCGACGGATAATACGTCCGTCCAGCATCTCCGATCCGAATTGGGCAAGAGCATCAGGATCGGCTTCGCCGCGGACAATGCCGACTTCCTGTCCGCGCGGCGTTGCCGCAATCACCCGGTTCCCGTACCGAAGATCGTCCGGCTCCGCAAAAGAAAACGCTCCCGGCAAACGCATCATCCCGTATCGAATCATGTACCGCTTCATATCCGTACCTTCACAATATTTGCAATAAGACAAATATCATGACATTGTATCATGTTTTGTCTCATGTTTTCTGTCTTTATTGCCGTTCAATCACCGTCCCATCAGGTACTGCCCGCAAAGTACCACGTAAAATGGTAAAACACCGGAGCCGCAAAACAGAGGGAGTCAATTCTGTCCAGAAAACCGCTGTGTCCCGGTATCAAGGCACCGTAACTTCCGACACCCCGGTCGCGTTTGATCGCCGACATCGTCATACTTCCGAGAAATCCCAGCACCGCCGCCGCCGCCGCCGCAACACCGGCTTGCCACCATTGAGGGAACGGCGTAAAGTACCACAACGCAACACCAAGAAGCGTTGTCGTCAAAACCCCGCCGCAAAAACCTTCCCAAGTGCGGGATAAATTGATACTGTTTGCCACAATATGCCGCCGGGAAGCATGAGACCAAAGGTATTGAAACACATCGCCGAGTTGAACGACAATGATAAAAAAAAGAAGCAACTGAAAATGTTTACCGCTCATCAGCGGAAAAACACGGAACAACGGCGGATTCACCGATGAACGGCTGCCGAAAGATGCCGGCAGATATTCAGCCGCTGCACCGTCCGGGTATGCCATTGCGGCAATCACCGTTCCCTCCAGCCCGCGATCCAGCAACGTCGATTCGGAATTGTTGAAAGTCAATGCTGTACCGGGCAGATTCAGCGTGAGCAACGCCGGTGCATAACTTAACGAATAGACACAGATAATCAAACCGAGTTGAAGTTTTGCCGTCCGTTCAAGAAACCGTTTCGGATCGCCGGAAATCGCCATCAAGCCGGGCAGCACTAAAAATACGCAGGCGGGCATCAACAGAGAAAACACATGATAAGGAGTAAAACCGGTCATGTTCACAAACCAGTCGGGATTGATGCCGACCAGTGCAAATTGCAGTGGCGTGAAAAAAAGATATATCCCGAAAAGGGTTTGATGATCGGCAGGACTTTTAGGGGTGAGCGTAATGTATTCCCGCAAAATTGTTACGGAAAGGAAGAAAAAAAACAAAACGGTAACAATCGGTCCGGTAAAAAACACGCTGGCGAGAAGACCGAACAGAATCCACCAAATCCGCAGGCGGGCGCGGAATGTGTCGATGATCGCCGGATCAACACCGAAGTCCGTATATTTTCGGAGCGACCGCATCCCCAGTGTTGCCGCCGCAAGCAGCAGCAGAATCCCGCAAAAAAGACAAACAGTCGGAGTATCCATAAAGCCGGTTTCAGTATAATCAAACGGGTAAACATGTCAAGAGACGCATATCCGCCGCTGTTGTCCGGCTTTTTCCCGTTTCGGTAATTCTTTCCGGTGATTCCGCACTGCAACGCGTTTGCTCTTGCCGGAACCGGAAAAATTCCGTATCGTTGACAAATCCCCGATTTGATTATGGATGATGAACCGATGCCCCGCATTCCGTTTTTTCTTAACGATCCGCCGAAAAGACCGGAGTCCGCTCCGAAAACAATTACCCAAGCCGCTATCGAAGAGACATTCAGTTTCGACGGACCGCCCGATGCAACCATCGCTGTTGCCGGTAAAGTTTACCTCTACTTCGCCGGCAACGGCTATTTCGGACTGCAAGCCGATCCCGAAGTGCTGGCGGCAACCTGCGAAGCCGTTCTCCGGTACGGTGTCGGCACGGCAACCACCCGAATCGCTTTCACGTCGCCGCCGGTTTTTGAAGTGGAACGCCGCATTGCCGAAATGCTCGGCACTTCGCACGCCCTTTACACCGTTTCCGGTTATCTTGCCAACCAGATTTTTCTCGAATCCCTTGACAAGACCTTCGACAGGATTTTCATTGATGAAGCCTCTCACTATTCCCTGTTCGATGCTGCCAAAAGAATCCGCGGGACAAGACGGAAACCGATTACGTTTCAGCATCGGAACGCTGCCGATCTGCGGGAAAAACTGGACGGAAATCTGCAACTCCATGAACGTCCGATGGTGATTACGGACGGAGTTTTTTCGCAGCACGGCACGATTGCACCGGTTGATGACTATCTTGATCTGCTCGCCCGGTACAGCGGGGCTTCACTCTGGATTGATGATGCTCACGGCTTCGGTGTTCTCGGAAAAACCGGACGCGGAACGCTGGAACATTTCGGTATTGACACCGCTGCGGTCAATCAGACCGCGGAGGATTTGCTGGACGATTTCGGCTTTAATGCGGAAAATCCGTCTCCGGTTCATCTCTATTTGACGTTTTCGTTAAGCAAGGCGGTCGGCGGAAGCGGCGGAGGCATTCCCGGCAGCGAATCATTTATCCAGCGGCTGAAAGATTGGTCGGCAATGTACTTCGGTGCCAGCGCACCGGCAAGTCCGATTGCGGCGGCAACGGCGAAATCGTTATCGATGCTGATCGATTCCGAATTACGCCGCCGTCTCCGGGACAATGTAACATTTCTGCGGGACGGGTTGCAGAAGATCGGCTTGCTTGCCGGTTCGGACTCGGCGGATTCGCCGCTGCCGATGGCGGTTTTGACACTCGGATCGGCAGGAAATATGCGGCGTATTCAAAAAGAATTATCGGAAAAAGGGATTCTGATTTCGTATCTACCCCGCAACAGCGGTCTCGGATCGGCGGGCGCGCTGCGGATTGCTGTTTTCGCAACGCACACACCGGTTATGATCGAAGAATTACTCGATGCCTTGCGGGAAGCCGTTTAATCCGAATCCCGCAATAACGGCAATACAGCGTTGCTTTCCTGACGGCGAAGAAAAACGGCGGACATTCGCCCGCCGACAGGTGTCATAGAGAATACCGATAATCAGATTACTTTCGATCCGACGGCTGCGGAAGAGCGGGGTCCAGTGCCGGAGGAGGTTCCGTCGTCATTGCCGGCAGGACGTTGGGACTGTACCCAAGGTAGGGACGCGGTGCCGTCATCAATGCCCGGAAATTTTTGAACGGTGCGGGGCGGTACACGGTTGCATTGACCGCGTTGGGGTCCGTTCCCGTATTGGCATGGACATCAAGCGGATCGGGAGACGGCTGCTGTCTGTTCTGCCGAAAACTGTTGAACATCGGCTGCCGCTGCGGTGCTGCCCATTCTTCCTCGCCGCTTTCAGGCGAAGTGAGAATTCGTTGACCAAACCGGCGTGACGGCACAGGCATCGGCGGCACATCAGCACTTTCGCTTTCGGCGGCAAGCCGGGACATCCGGTAGGATCGCCGCATCAAGAGCGGACTCCCTTCGGAGGCGACCGCGGCTCGTGAAAACCGGCGTGAACCAAACGGTACTCCGGTGTAAGTCATACCGGACTCTGCATCGGCGGCAGCCGGCGTATCGCCGGAATCAAAAACGGATGCGGCAACCGGCAGCATCTGTGCAGAACTGTCCGTACAAAGTATGCCGCAAAAGATCACGGAAACAGCGGCGGATAAAATAGCAGTCAATCTTCTCATTGGGGTTATCTCCTGTTAGGTTTGGGGGGCATAAAATCTCGAAAATACAACATCGTCACACAGCGTGAAAAGCGGTCAGCATAAGAAGTCACCGCCGCTTTCCCGTACCAAATCAGTGTAGCACACAAAACGGCAAAGTCCAATGATAATTTCGTGTAAATACATTTTGTTGTACCGGTTTGACCGGCATTTTTGCTGCATGCGCAATTCTCCTCATTTTTTCCTCATTTTTCACCATCCGCTTGATATTGTCCGAAAATGTGATAAATTGTGCGGATTGTTTTACTGCACGACTTAACCCCCTTAATAAAGGATAACGATGAAAAAAACATTTTTTACTGTTTTGTCCGCCGTCGTCATAACGGTCGGACTTTCCACTGTCCATGTTTCCGCCGCAGAAAATGCTGATGCGGAACCGCAAGTTTCGCAGCCCGCCGTGACAGAGACGGCGGATGCCGGAGTTCCCGGTAAAACCCGCGGCAAATTCTGGCGGGGATTGCGCGTGTGGTACAGCAGCGCACCGTCTTATGTCCGCGATACGAATGCCGCTGTTGTCCATGCCGGACGAACTGTCGGCAGTGTTCTTTCCAGCCCGTTCCGTCCGGTTCCTTCGCAGCGTCTTATTCCGCCTCCCGGCGGCCGAGCGGCTGCGGCGGCTGCCGAAGCACGTGCGGAAGCGAGAGCCGAAGCCAGACGTGCCGCACGCCCCGTACTCCTGCGGACGCGGAACGGCGAAACCGCCGTTGAAGTCAAAACGGAAGCCCCGGCGGCTCCTGAAAAATAGTTGACGGCGGTTTGATGACCTGTTTCACCGCAGCGGTAACGGATATTCCGGTTATCGTCTGCGGTGTTCTTGCTATCAGGGTTCTTTTGCGTTAAAATCAATCTTGATTTACATTCTATCCGGCGGCGCAGCCGCATCACTTTCAAAAATGATGAAAAATTTATTGTTTTCCCTGTCCTGGCTTGTGATTTTTGCCTTTTCTGTAAGTGCGCAGGAGCCGAACACATTGACCGCTGAAGAAAAAGAGGCGGGATTTCAACTCCTCTTTGACGGCGAAAAATTGTCGCCGGAAATCTGGCAGGACGAACATTCCATTGCCGGTTATCCTGTCCGAAACGGGACGTTTGTCTGCCGCAAAGGCGGAAATCTGCTCACGCAAAAGGAATATGCCGACTTCATTTTCCGGTTTGAATTCAAACTGCCTCCTGCCGGAAACAACGGCGTAGGACTCCGCGGCAAATCGGTGAAAGACAACGTTTCCTACAACGGAATGGAAATTCAAATTCTGGACAATTCACACGAAAAATATAAAGACCTGAAACCGGAACAATACCACGGTTCCGTTTACGGAGTGGTTGCTTCCAAACGCAATGCCGAAAAAAATGATTATCTCAAACCCTGCGGCGAATGGAACAGCGAGGAAATTATTGCGCAGGGAACAAAAATCAAAGTGATACTGAACGGTGAAACCATCGTTGACACCGACATTGCGGAGTTTGAAAACAAACCGACACCGGACGGTCAAAAACATCCCGGTCTGCTGCGGAAATCGGGCTTTGTCGGTTTTCTCGGTCACGGCGACCCCGTCGAATTTCGCAACGTCCGAATTAAAGTTCTCGGAAATCCGTGATAATGCGGCAAACACCCGTACAGGTGTCTGTACGAACTCCAAACATTCCGGTAAAATCGGCGCATGATCCAGACGCAAGAAATATCCGGTAAAAATCCGTTGCCTGCCGCATTTGTTTTCGTTGATACCGAAATCGGACGAATCGGCATGGCTGAAGAAGATTCGGTGTTGACGCATCTGTTTTTTCAGCGTGAAAAGTCCCCGGTCGGCGGAATCGAGCGGTGGACTCCGTTGCTTCGGCGTACAGCCGATGAAATTGGCGAATATTTACTTGGCAAACGCCGAAGTTTTGATATTCCGCTTCGGCTTATCGGTACGGAATTTCAGCGGTTGGTGTGGGAGGCGTTGCGGACGATCCCTTACGGAGAGACCCGGACTTACCGGGAGATTGCCGAGCAGATTGGTCATCCGAAGGCGTATCGGGCTGTCGGCATGGCGAATCACCGTAATCCGGTTGCTGTTATTGTTCCGTGCCATCGGGTTATTGGTGCGGACGGTTCGCTGACTGGTTTCGGCGGCGGTTTGCCGGTCAAACAAAAATTACTCGATTTGGAACAGCGGGGATTGAACACTTTCTAAAAACAGCCCGCTGCGTTTTTATTGTCTGCCGATCCTGCCCATGTGACGGAGGCGGCGCAAGGGCGTTGCCTTTTCCAAAAAAAACATTACACTTATATCCCGTCTGAAATTACTGCCTTAAATTGCCGGCGGCTGAACACCCCTTTTCGTATTATGTCTATTGATATCGGCGACCTTTCTGCGAAGTTTTCTAAAAAGAAGAAAGAGTACGAAATTGATAAACTCTTTCGCGCCCTCGTTAAATTGAGCGGCAGCGATTTACACCTGAAAGTCGACCGTCCGCCGGTTGTCCGTGTAAAAGGGGAATTGCAGAATCTCAATCGCGGTCCGATTGATGATGAAGAAATGACACGGATTATTCTCGCCATTATGGACGAACGGAACCGCCGAATCCTGAATGATACCGGCGGAGCGGACTTTTCGCACCAATGCGAAGTGGACGGCGTAACATGGCGGTTCCGCGTCAATGTTTTACAACAGATGGGGCATCTCGGAATGGTGGCCCGGCGCATTAACAACTTTATTCCCGACCTCGAAAAATTGCATCTGCCTCCGTCTTTGTATGAACAATGCAAACATTCACAAGGCATGGTACTCCTTGCCGGTGTCACCGGTTCCGGGAAAAGTACCACCATTGCGTCGATGCTGAATTACGTGAACAGGCATTACCGGAAGCACATTTTAACGTTGGAAGACCCGATTGAATTTCTTTTCACCGAAGAAAAATGTTTGATCAATCAGCGGGAAATCGGGCAGGACGTAGTGGACTTCGGTATCGGTATGAAACATGCCGTCCGGGAAGACCCCGATGTGATGCTTGTCGGCGAAATGCGCGACCGGGAAACCTTTGAAACCGCGATTCATGCAGCGGAAACCGGTCACCTTGTTTTCGGAACGATTCACGCTTCTTCGGCACCAAGTACCATCGGACGTATTCTCGACCTTTTTCCGGCGACGATGCACCGCGCCCTCCGCAGTGCCATTGCCTTCAATATGAAGTGTATTGTTGCCCAAAAACTGCTGCCGTCCTGTATGGAAGGCGTGTCGCGTGTGCCGACTGTTGAAATCATGATATTCAATGCAACCGTCCGCAAACTGATTCTCGAAGAAAAAGATACGAAACTGTCCGATGCGATCCGAATCGGCATTTCAGAAGGGATGCAGGATTTTACGATGAGTTTGAAATCGCTGGTCGAAATGAAAAAAATTGACCGGGCAACCGCTTTTGAAGTTGCCCCGAATGTCGAATCGCTTAAAATGGCGTTGAAAGGAATCGAAGTGAAAGAACCCGGCATTTTGTAAGCATGTTTCGTGCGGAATGTGCCGTCCGCCGGACATCGTTAGGACATGGTTAAAATCCCAGCACGTCGTTCATTCCGTACAGTCCAGCCGGTTTGTTGTGCAAAAATTTGGCGGCTGCCAGCGCACCGGCGGCGTAACAATCCCGATTTGATGCTTTCACTGATATTTCCAGCGTTTCGCCGAGCAGACCGAACAGGATCGTATGTTCTCCCGGATTGTCGCCGATGCGGACGGCATGGTAGCCGATTTCGTTCCGGCTGCGCGCACCGGCAACCCCGCGTCTGCCATGATGTTTTTCGGTCAAATTCATTTTTTCGGAAATGATTTGCCCGAATTTCAAAGCGGTTCCGCTCGGTGCATCCACTTTGAAACGATGATGTTTTTCGATAATTTCGACATCGGCATCCTTTTTGTTCAATGTTTGCGCAGCCGTTTCGCAAAGTTTCATCGCCAAATTGACCGACATACTCATACTCGGTGATGAGAGAATCGGGATTTTTTTAGCGGCTTCCCGAATTTTCGCTGATTGTTCCGGTGTGATACCGGTTGTGGCGAAGACCAGAGGAATTTTCCTTTCGACACATTTTGCCGCAACGTTTTCGGTGTTTGCCGGTGACGAAAAATCAATCAAAACGTCAATTTTGCCATGGGCGGGCGAGTCGATCTTGTCTGTTAAGACAACGCCGGTTTTTCCTGCACCGGCAAGTTCGCCGGCATCAGTACCGATTTTCGGATGACATTCTGATTCGACGGCGGCGGCAAGTTGCAGAGCGGAATCGGAAACTGTCAGGGCAATTAACCGCTGTCCCATCCGTCCGGCAGCACCGCAAATGCCGATTCGTATTTTTTCCATAAACAGCAATGTATCATATCTGTCCGTAAAAGTAAAGTCCTTGCCGGACGGGCGTGCAGTCCGTTGCGGAGTTTCCCGACTTGCGAATTTTTACCCGACATTTTTGATTTTCTTTCGTATTAAGAGCAAAGACTTATTTCCCGTTCCCAAAATACAACGGAGTCCGCAATGTCCTCTTCCGAAACATCAGCCGCCGCCCGACTTCTGCAATAAAAGAATCTCGATCAAAGACCTGCAAAGTGCTTTCGCCCAATTTCTGAACGGTCTGTTAAAAGACGAAGTGAGCGTTGCCGCAAGGGTGTCTTTGTCTTGTCGACTCGTTATTATGTGAGTTCTTTGCCGTCTGATGCCGTTTCTGCAAAACGATTTCAGAAATCTATTCTCTGCTATTGGGAGGCGGAGAGTTGCCTGCATTTGGAGAAGGAGGAGTACGGCGAAGACAAACATGTTTTTCGGAGTGCGGCGTTGGGGGAGGTCTGGACGTTCCTGACGGGAATGGCTGGAGCGGTAGTACGTCTGACGAAGAAGAAGGAGCGGACTTTGCGGGAAGTAAGAGAACAATTGAGAGCAAAACATCAAAACGCTCGCCAAATGTAAAACTCCGAAACGGACTGACATTATACCAAACCGTTTGCCGGCAACAGAATTTTCTTATAAATTCATACCGCCTGAAACTTCAATACGTTGTGCTGTAATCCAACGGGCATCATCTGTGCAAAGAAATGCAACAACTCCGCCAATATCATCAGGGTCGCCTACCCGCCCCAAAGCGGTCATTGCTTTTACATTAGCGTTATATCGGGCATTGTCTCTTATTACACCGCCGACAAAGTCTGTTGCTGTTGGACCTGGTGCAACGGCATTGACTCTAATTTTCTTTGCCGAAAGTTCTTTTGCTAAATAACGGGTAAGCGTTTCAATAGCCCCTTTCATAGAAGCATAAGCTGAATAACCAGACATGCTTGCCTGTGCCAATCTGCTGGATATATTTACAATGCCGCCGCCTTCATTTAAATAATTTATTGCTTTTTGAGTGAGGAAATAAACGCCTTTGAATTGCACGTTCATTAGTTCATCGAACTGTTCTTCGGAAGTTTCCTCAAAGGGAACCTGTAATCCTATACCTGCATTATTTATCAGATAATCAAAATGGTCTGTATTAAAATTCTTTTTCAATACATCGGCAACTTGTTCAAAGAAAATATCAAAAGTATTTATTTCGCCTACACTTAACTGCAAAGCAACAGCATTGCGGCCAATCTTTTTAATTTCGGCAACTACCTGTAAGGCATCCTCCTTTTTACTATAATAAGTAATGATTAAATCCAAACCTTTTTCGGCAAGTTTCAATGCTATACTTTTCCCAATACCACGACTGGCACCCGTTATGAGGGCAACTTCATTAGCCATTTTATACCTCCTAAAACAATAAAAATAATTAGATATTAGTTTTTAAATAATTTCAAGTATTATTTTTCATATTATTTCAACCATTTTAGCCCCTTATTTCGTATAACGTTCCGGTAGTATGCAGTGTTTTTGCGCCCGATGCGCATACAATCCTGTTATGCGCCGTGGCGGCATACACCATTGTTTTATTCTAGAATTTGTTTCATAACCAATCTTATTCTTTATTTTGCAGGAAGTTATGATAAAGTCAATATCAGTACGGAGACGATTTATGGAAAAA
>JAIRPZ010000134.1 GCA_031256755.1 Planctomycetaceae bacterium | reverse complement strand
ATCGATGCATGAATGTTCATACAATGCTGGCACGTACACTCATATACGATTTGGATGCAGGATTTGCAAATCAAATCATGGTCATAAACAAACAAATAAAAAACGGAAATATATCCGCAGTGTCCGAAAAACAGGATAAAAGCAATTTTACAAAACAAACAGGAAGAGGAGTGTGCGACCATTTTGCCTGCCGATTAAGCGAAGAATATGATAAAATCGGACTCAATAATTGGCTACTGGATATTGCGGATAAAGCAGATAAAAAAACGCACGGGCATGCGGCGAATTTAGTAGAAATTGGCGATAAACTTTTCATTGCTGATTTAACGTTGGATGTTCGATCCGTTGCCAGCAGGGACGGCAGCGTAAAGGCAGCCCCGGCATCTCCCTGTCTAACCCTTCCGGTCCCTTGTGACATTTATGCCGCATGTTTGCGAGGCGAGACCCGTCTCTATCAGCCGCCTGTTATTGAAAAACATGGCAACACAACGACTGTATGGGTACGAACAGGCACTGCTCGATACCGTGAGCCAGTTTTTAAGGTGCTTCGAGGCGATCATCAGAGCGGCTGGTTGTGGAATGACGGCGTTCCTTTCGAAGATTTTCTCAAAATGTTCGCCGAAGTGAAAAAGGAAAAACGGAAAAAGAAATAAACCGCTCATTTTCCTACCAGAACTTTGTTTGTCCGGGAATCGCGACAGGATAGGAACCGCTCTTTTCGTCAGGCAGTACCGGCGGTGTCATGTCCGCTTGGCACTCTTCCGGCAGCGGCTTAAACGCAAACTTGCTCCGCACCATTTCCTCCCGCGAAATCATTTGACCGGTATAAGAAGCGATTTGCCCCAGCACCGCCAGCGTCGTACTCATGACCGCATAGTCGTCCGAATGAATCCGTTTGCCGCTGCGGATACCGGCAAAGAGCGTTTGCTGTTCTTCTGCATGCCCGCCCGCCTTCTGTCCTTTATACTGCCAATTCGTTTCGCCGGTGATTTTCGCCGCATTCAGATACGCCGTGCCTTTCGTGCCGATGACCAAATCATCAGAATTATTGTAACAGCCGTTTTCCGTCCGGCAGAAAGCATAATACCGCCGTTTGTCCTGCGGATAAATAAACACAGCCGCATGATGGTCGAACACGTTGCCGTATTTCCGTTCTGTCATCGATGCCCTGCCCCCCATCCCGAAAGCGTGAGTCGGCATTTCGCCTTTTAACACCCAAAGCATGCGGTCAACGTTGTGTACAAGCGACTGCGTGAAATCATCGCCGGAAATCCAGTTGAACATGTACTGACTCCAGATTTGATAATCCAGTTCGGACGAACCGACCGGAACACCGCTGCGCACTCCGTAAGGCGACCGCAGGAACGTGCTTTGCAGCATTTTAATGTCGCCGATGCCTCCGTTGTGAATCTGTTCTATCAATGCCTGATACTGCGGACAGAACCGGCTGTGCAAACCGCAAAGGAACGAAAGATTTTTTTCCTGCGATAGTTTCACGGCTTCGTCAAGGACGCTGATGCCGAGTGCGTCAATGGCATTGGGCTTTTCACAGAAGACGTGCTTGCCGGCTTTGAGGGCGTGCAGCGTGTAAGACGGGTGAAATTTTGCGGCGCAGGCGATAAGGATAACGTCGGCACCGGCGGCGGTTACGCCTTCGTTGTTTCGGAATCCGTCAAAGATGCGGTCTTCGGCAACGTCAACTTGTTCGGGGAATTGTTTTTTCAAAGCGGCGGCACCGCTTGCGGCCCGCGACCGGAAATAATCGCCGACAGCAACGAGTTTGACATCCTTACCGGTGGCGAGTGCCTGATTGACGGCACCGAGACCGCGTCCGCCGCAGCCGATAAGTCCGACTTTGATAATGTCCGAACCGGCGGCATGGACAGGCAGAGCGGCGGCCAGTGAACCGGCAGCAACGGCGGCGGTGCTTTTGACAACGAAATGACGGCGGGTAAGTTTTGACGGCATTGCAGGAATCCTTCTTACGGGGTGAAATTTTACGGAGTGAAACAGGAATGTTATTGTACTTTATTTTTCCTGAATAGGACAAACGTCCGGCAGCAATGATCGTTTCCCAAGCCACAATACTGCATGGATCAGCAATTTGACGAAGCCCTCCGGTGAAACGGAAGCGGCGTTGTGTCCCAGTGTTGTGTGAAAAACCCGTCCCTTGCCGTATTGCAGAACAAACGCCATCGGATAGGATTTGCCGTCCTGATTGGAAGTTGCTTCCGCCAGCACCGTCATCGGCACGCTGCCCGGTTTGAAACAATGATAAAGTTCGTCCTGTGTTTCAAAGTCCGTTAAATCTTTTGCGAGCGGATGTTCTTTATTCACTATGCGGACTGTGAATTTGCCGTAGCGGTCGTGAAAACTTCCTTCGGGACATTTTTTTATATCCGGTTCCCAAACCCTGCCGATGAGTTTTTCAAACTCTGCCCAATCCTCAAACGCGCCGCAGGCAAAGTGAAAGATGAACAAACCGCCTCCTTCTTTGACAAACCGGACAAGATTTTCCTGTGCCTGTTTCTGTGCTTTGAGCGGTTTGTAATTCTTGAAATGCAGCAGCAGGACATCGTAGGTGAAAATCTTTTCTGATGCCAGCACTTCTGCATTTTTCTCCATATCGGTCTGCACGTTGCCGGAATTGTTCAGTGTTTTTTGCAGGAGCGGTGCTGTGCCTTCAAAGCGGTAAAAATCTTTGCTCTCGTCGTCGATAATCAGGACTTTCACCTTTGCGTCGTTTTTTGCAGCGGTTTCGGCATGGACGGTCGTAAACGTCAACAATACAGCCGGAAAAATCATACCGGCAAAATAAACGAATTTTTTCATGATTCGCCCTCGTTTGAAAATTGTTTGTACAAAGTGTGAGTTGATAGAAAGTGTAAACGTGACAGAGAAAACGTCAAGGGGGAAAAATCATTTGCCGGATTGAAATGTGCAGGCGAGCGTATTTTTAATTGATAATTAGGGAGACGGCAGGCATCAGACGGCAGCAAGAAAGGGGGAAAGATTGCAGGTATCTTTCTTCTGCAAACTGCCGTCTGCTGTCTGCCCTCTGCCGCGTTTCCGACCCGCGGTCAAAACACGGGGTCTCCCACCCGTTTCACACCGTCATCGTCATTGTCATACCCGGTCTGCCGGCAGGCATCTCTCTCCCATCGCCGAAATCATCAAAAGAATCTCTATCAAAGACCTGCAAAACGCTTTCAGGAATCTATTCTTCGCCATTGGGAGGCGGAGAATTGCCTGCATTCGGAGAAGGACAAGGAGTCCGGCGAAGACAAACACGTTTTTCGGAATGCAGCGTTGGGAGAGGTTTGGACGTTCCTGACTGGCATGGCGGGAGCGGTAGTGCGTCTGACGAAGAAGAAGGAACGCACTTTGCGGGAAGTGAGAGAACAATTGAGAGCAAAACCGCAAAACGCTCGCCAAATGTAATACTCCGAAACGGACTGGGAAAATTGTCCGGTGCGGGGGAAACTTGGCGGGGGACGATCCCTCTTCCCCTGCGGCTGGAAAAAGATTATAATTAGACCTCACTCAAACAATCAACAACCCAAACACAACACAATGTCGACAAAATCTCAAATTGCAAAAGTTGTAGAAGTCCTGAATCAAGCCCGATCAATGGAACTCTACGGAATCGTCCAGTACATGAATCAGCACTACGGGCTTGGCGGTGATGATTACGAAAAACTCGCTTCGGCGTTGAAAAAAATCGCCAAGGACGAGATGAAGCATGCGGAAGCGTTTGCCGAGCGGATCAAGGACATCGATAATTCTCTCGAACCGACAACGGCACTTGCCGGCAAGATTACGACGGGACAGAATGTGACCGAAATCTTCGGATTCAATACGGAGGCAGAGGAAGACACAATTGAAAAATACGGCGAATTTGCCAAAATTTGCCGGGAGAACGCCGATCCGGTCAGTGCGGTTCTTTTTGAAAAAATCAGTGTTGAAGAACAGGAACACCTGAATTACTTTTCCGACACGGCAGCACACATCAAAAATTTGGGCAACAGTTTCCTTGCCCGGCAAACCGGCGAGTGAAAAACGAAAAAGCTGAATTACGGCGGAAAATCCGGCTGCAAACCGAAACGGCAAACAGTACAGAAGCAAAAAGCCGGCAAATATTGACCCGGCTTTTCGCACTGGATGTGTTTTGTGACGCACTCCGAACCGGACGGTTGATGAGTTTTGTTCCGCTGCCGTCGGAAGTCGACACGATTCCGTTGTTTGCGGGACACGAAATCGCTGTTCCTTGCTGTGTAGACAATGAAATTGTGCCGTTTCGGATTGTTTCGTTAAGCGAATTAGAACCGGGCTGTCTGGGTATAAGGGAACCGCGGGAGAGTGTCCGGCAGGATCCGGTGCGGCGGGTTGAACCGGCGGACATTGCGGTTGTGCTTGTGCCGGGGCTGGCGTTTGATGTCTGCGGGAACCGGCTCGGCAGAGGGAAAGGATATTATGACCGTTTTTTACGTTCTCTTCCGAAAACGGTGCAGACGATAGGACTTGCCTTCGACCGGACGGTTTATGAAACCGTACCGCACGGCGAAAACGATTATCCGGTGCATATTATTGTTACGGAAAACAGGTTGATAAAAGTGGAGACAGAATGTTTTGATAACAGTCCGTGAAAGATGGAGCAGAAATCCTGCCTTTGTACAGGCGGACTCTGAAAACTTGCAGTGATTTTGCAGTTTGCTCAAATATAAAGAGTTTTTCTTTTCATCACTCACCCGCCTTTTTTCATCGATAGCGTTTCTTGATCGATTGACGGGTTATTCGATGTTGCCAATACTCTAGATCAGCGTTTCCCATTCGTTGACGAGTTTTTCAAACCGCTTCATAGCGGATTCTATCGGCAACGGGGATTCCATATCAACGCCGGCTGTCCGAAGAAGTTCCGCCGGCGTTGCCGAACAGCCGCCGCTTAAAAACTTCAAATAATCGTTCCGCTCCTTTTCACCGCCGGCCGATACACGTTCCGCCAGCGATAACGCCGCCGAAATGCCCGTCGCATACTGATAAACATAAAACGCCCGGTAAAAATGCGGCACCCGAAGACACTCCGCCGGTAACTCGTCATCCAGCACAAATTTCGGTCCGAAATACGCCTCCAGCAGTTTCCGGTACGCCGCCTGCAACGATGCCGCCGTGAGCGTTTCCCCTTTTTCAGCGGCTTCGTGCGTCCGCTGTTCAAACTCGGCAAACATTGTTTGCCGGAATAACGTCTGCCGGATCGAATCGATCTGATGATTGATCAGCCATGCTTTCATTTTTTTATCGTCCGTTTGCGAAAGAAGATAACGCGTCAGCATATCTTCGTTGAACGTGCTGGCAACTTCGGCAACGAAGGTGACATAATCGTAATAGATAAACGGCTGATTCTTTGCGGAATAGTAAGAGTGCATCGAATGTCCGCCTTCGTGAGCAAGCGTAAACAAACTGTCAATCACGTCCGGCTTGTAATTCATGAGGATATACGGCTTGCCGGAAAAACTGCCGGAGCTGAATGCGCCGCTGCGTTTGCCCTTATTTTCGTAGCGGTCGCACCAACGTTCTGTTGTCAGCCCCGCCGTAAGAATATCCACGTATTCCCCGCCGAGAGGTGCCAACGCTTTGGCAATCGTTTCCACTCCTTTTTCCCAAGGATAATGCGTTTTGATTCCGCTCAAAACCGGAACATAGACATCGTACATGTGAATGTCGTCCAATCCCATTTTCTGGCGGCGGATTTCGTAATACCGATGCAGCACCGGCAAAAACTTATTGACCGTTGTGATGAGATTGTCATAAACTCCCTTCGGGATTTCGGAATGAAACAGGGCGGCATCGAGTGCCGAAGGGAATTTTTTGACTTTGGCGTAGAACACATCTTTTTGGATGGAACCGGCAAGCAGCGAGCCGAGTGTATTTTCGTGGGATTTATATCCGGCATAAAACTGTTGGAACGCCTTTTTGCGGACGTTCCGATCCGGCGAATTCATCAGCACTTGAAACGAGCCGGTCGATACTTCAACGGTCTGCCCTTTTTCATTTTGGATCGTACCGAATTTCAAATCGGCATTGTTCAGCAGGTTGAACGCTTTCGAAGCGGTCTGGGCAACATCGGACATTGCCGCCAGAATTTGTTCTTCGTTTTTCGAGAGAATGTGCGGTTTTTGCCGGAGAATCCGCTTGTATTTTAAGGCGAATTGTTTGTAACCGGCAAGATATTTTTCCCAGAATTCGTCAGGCAGAGCAAGGAGTTCCGGTTTCACAAAACTGGCGGCTTCTTCCGTTCTGACGGTAAGCATATCGGCAAGTCCCTTGAGTTCCTGCGCCTTCGGGTCGGCGAGGTCTTCAGAATAACGCAGGTAGGCATAGACCGTAATTCGTTCCAAATTTTCGTAAACAACACGTTCGGCATCATTCAGAGCAGAAAGGATTTCCAACGCTGATTGTTCATTGAAACCGTCCTTGCGGATTTTTGTCAAATTCTCTTCGATGCCTTTGAAAATAACGGGAATTTGTTTTGTGTGAAATTCGATTTTTGCTTTGCATTGTTCATCGCTATGAAAGAGGGAGGACAAGTCCCATTTCTCTGCTTCGGCAATGTTGCTTCGAAGCGGAACGGTCATTGTTTCAGGGAGTTTTTCGTCTTGTGCAAGAGCGGGGGACATGACTTCTTTGTTTTGCAAGGCGAGCGATGCGGCGGCAAGACCGGCAGTTTGTTTCAGAAAGGTGCGACGGGAACGTTTCATAGATGAAATGTGTTGCGGAAGGAAACTTTGCAGAAAATTGTACATCAAAAAGTGCCGTGCGGCAAGCCCCCGTTTCTGTTTCAACATCAAAACGGAAATTATGCACAATCCATCTCTAAAAATTCCGAAACTTGTCTTGCCGCTTTATTTTAATGATATTGCCGCAGCAGTTTTGTTTATTACAAATGTTTATTACAAATGTTTATTACAAAGCGGGACGGCACACAGACAATCATTGACTTTGCCGACTTGCGGAAAGAAGACCAAGAGTATGTGAAGGAACAGACAAGCAAAAAATAAGCCGATATTCACGAAAGTCCGTATTAAATATCCGCTTAAAGATCCGCGATGTCTGTATTGCCGTATTGTTCATTTTCCCGGCGGATGGTTTTCAATGCATCTTTTTCAATGCGATATGTTTTTGTACGGGAATGTTCTGCGTCCAATGCCGAGATCATCTCCCGGCGAAGATGACCAAGAACACTCAACGGCACCATCGGGGCACCGTTGATTTCCGCTGTCAACGAATCTAAACAATAAACCGTTCCGCCAAGCCGGCTAAATTGTTCATAAAGCGTTGTCTCTGTCAGAAAATGCTTTTGCGCCCGATCAAGAATCTGTCCGCCCGTCAGCGTCAGTTGTCCCCCCAGCGAATCACAAACAGTCAGGTGCAGATACTTGCCGGTTTCGGCTTCAATACGGAGTTGCAGCGCAACCGGACGGTAAAGGACTGTTCCTTTTTTTTGCAATCCTTTTTGAATTTCCTTTTGCCGGCGGGGATCGTCTGTTTTCCAAACCTGCTGATTTTTTGTAACATAATGACTGTCAATAGCATGATTGGCAAATGTCAGCAAGACCTTCGCTCCCGCTTCCGCTTCCTTTACGGATTCCCGGCGGCGGAAGATTTCAAACACGCGTCCGCCCTGCGAGTGAGCGGGATTTTCTTCGTTTTCAAAAACGAGTCCGTCGCCGCACCGTACCGTATCAGACAGCAGCACAACCGCTGCATCGCGGCGGACTTCAATGACAACGCCGGCTTTTATCCCGCGGTGCGAAGTCCGCACTCCCGAAACAAGCCGGTGCGGATGCGTTCCGTCAAGCCAGCCGAGCGAAAAGCCGCGGGAAAAAACTGTTTCAAGCCGATTGAGTGCCGACATATCCGGCATTATATCCCCGCCGCTTTTCTCTCACAGCCCCCCTGCTCCTGTTGACATTCCTGTCATCACCGCTACAATACTGCGAAATAAATGGTACCGGCAGTGTGCCGCTACCGCATGAACATTCGTTAATCCTTAACAAAATTAACACTTTATGGCTAAATACGTTTACAGTTTCGGCAAAGACGGAACAGACGGAGACGCAACCATGCGCAATCTTCTCGGCGGAAAAGGTGCAAACCTCGCCGAAATGGCAAAAATCGGGCTGCCCGTCCCCTCCGGTTTCACAATCACCACAGAAGTCTGCACCTATTTTTATGACCACGGACGCGCTTATCCGCCCGAATTACAGCAGCAAGTGGAAGAAGCAATGAAGAAAATCGAGCATACAATGAACAAAAAGTTCGGCGATACTCATAATCTTCCCCTGCTCGTTTCCTGCCGCTCCGGTGCCAGAGAATCCATGCCCGGAATGATGGACACCGTTCTGAATATCGGTCTCAACGACAAAACCGTCGAAGTCCTCGCCGAAAAATCAGGCGACCCCCGTTTCGCATGGGACTGCTACCGCCGCTTCGTCCAAATGTACGGCGACGTGGTACTGGAAATGAAACCAAAATCGAAAACCGACATCGACCCCTTTGAAGAACTCCTCGAAAAGAAAAAGCATAAAGCCGGTGTCAAACTCGACTCCGAACTTAAAGCCGAACATCTTAAAGAACTCGTCAAAGAATTCAAAGCCGCCGTCAAAAAACAGACCGGCAAAGATTTTCCCGATGACCCGATGGATCAGGTTTGGGGCGGAATCGGTGCCGTTTTCGGTTCGTGGATGAATGACCGCGCGATTGTGTACCGCCGGACTTACGGCATTCCGCACGAATGGGGGACCGCCGTCAACGTGCAGGCAATGGTCTTCGGCAATATGGGCGAGGACTGCGCAACCGGCGTGGCTCTGACCCGCAACGGTGCCAACGGCGAACCGGGAATCACCGGCGATTACCTTATCAACGCCCAAGGCGAAGACGTGGTGGCCGGTATCCGCTCGCCGAAAAAAATCGAAGAATCGCTGGCAAAAGATATGCCTCGCTCATGGACGAAATTTTCGGAAATCGCCATGAAACTCGAAAATCATTACCGCGATATTCAGGACATTGAATTCACGATTGAAAGTCAGGAACTCTGGATGCTGCAAACACGGAATGCCAAACGTACCGGTTTTGCCGCTGTCCGTGCCGCTGTCGATATGGTCAACGAAGGACTCATCACGCCGGAAGAAGCGATTGCCCGAATTCCCGCCAATGACGTGACGCAACTGCTTCAGCCGGTTTTCAGCGGTGCCGGACTCAAAGGAAAAGCATCGATGGCGAAGGGAATCAACGCCGGTCCCGGTGCGGCAACCGGTCAGATTTATTTTCAGCCGGACGAAGCCGAAGCCGCTTGGCAGAAAAACAACGACGCAAAAATTATTCTCGTCCGCCGCGAAACAACACCGGAAGACCTTCGGGGCATGAAAGTGGCGCAGGGGATTCTGACCTCTTTCGGCGGTGCGGCATCGCATGCGGCACTGGTCAGCCGGCAAATGGGCAAAGCGTGTGTCTGCGGCTGCGACGGCATCGTCATTGACTACAAAGCCGAAACGATGACGGTCGGCAAACAGGTTTTCAAGAAAGGGGACTGGATTTCGGTGGACGGTTTCACCGGCAACGTCTATGAAGGGCAGGTTCCGACTTCGCCTTCCGAGATTTTGCAGGTGCTTTTCGAGAAATCGCTCAAACCGGAAAAGGCACCGCTCTATCAGCGGTTCCAGCAGTTGATGAGTTGGTCAGACCGTTTCCGCAAATTGGGCATTCGTACCAACGCCGACAATCCGAAGGAAGCGGAACGGGCGATTGCTTTCGGTGCTGAAGGCATCGGGTTAACCCGGACGGAACATATGTTCTTTGACCGGATTGACGACTTCCGCCGGATGATTCTTTCGGAAACGGTTGAAGAACGGGAAAAAGCCCTTGAACCGCTCCTGAAATATCAGCGTGAGGATTTTGAAGGCATTTTCCGGGCGATGAAGGGGCGGCCGGTGACGATACGTTTGCTTGACCCGCCGCTCCATGAATTTGTTCCTCACGAAGACAAGGAGCAGGAAGAACTTGCCAAAAAAATCGGCATCAAGAAAACAAAAATTGCCGAGCGGGTTCATGAACTTGCGGAGTCGAATCCGATGCTGGGACACCGCGGCTGCCGTTTGGGCATTGTGTATCCAGAAATTACGCGGATGCAGGCGCGGGCGATTTGCGAAGCGGCGGTCAACGTGATGAAAGAGGGAATGGACGTTCACCCGGAAATTATGATTCCGCTTGTCGGCAACGTCACGGAATTCCGTCATCAGGAAAAACTCATTCGTGAAACGGCGAAAACGGTTTTCAAGGAAAAGGGCATCACGGTAGATTACCTTGTCGGCACGATGATTGAAATTCCGCGTGCGGCGGTCACGGCGGACGAAATTGCGAAGGGTGCGGAGTTCTTCAGTTTCGGTACTAATGACCTGACGCAAACTGGTCTTGGCATTAGCCGTGACGATTACGGTGCGTTCATCAACCAGTATCAGGAACTGGACATTTTCCCGGCGGATCCGTTCCAGACCTTGGATCAGGAGGGGGTTGGGCGGCTGATTAAGATAGCGGTTGCCGGCGGGCGTGAGACGCGTCCTGACATTAAACTTGGAATTTGCGGCGAACATGGGGGTGACCCGGCTTCGGTGAAATTCTGCCACAAGGCGGGCTTGAATTATGTCAGTTGCAGTCCTTTGCGTCTTCCGGTAGCGCGGTTAGCCGCTGCGCAAGCCGCGATTCAGGAGAAAAAGGAAAAAGCCGCAAAGAAATAACGTTGCGGTGAGCAAAAAAGCGGCGGGCATTCGCCCGCCGTTGAAAAATGAAAATGAATAAAGAACGGGGGACGTATGTCCCCCGTTCTTTCGCACTCTCTCAAGCCGTTTTATATCTCACTATTCCGCCAACGAGCGGAATCGAAGAAACTCCGATAGAGGATAAAACCTACCCCGGTTTGTCCCGTTCTTCATTTTTCTGGTGTACAATAAATCTAAGTGAAAGATTTTCCGCAAAAAGAATTTGATATGAATCCGCATGCAGAGTGTCCGGCAGAAACGACAACATTGACCGTTTCGCTTGGTTCCCGCAGTTATGAAATTGAAATCGGTACCGGCAATTTAAGCCGTGCCGGAAAAGTCCTCGCGGCCTTCAAACCGGTTTCGCTCGCTTACGTGCTGACCGACACCAATGTGCAGGCACACGGTTATGCCGATAAGGTTGCGTCTTCAATAACACAAACCGGTATGCGGATTCAAACCGCCGTCATTCCGGCAGGCGAAGAAAGCAAATCGCTCCAACAGTCCGGGCGGCTTTGGAACGAGATGTGCAGTTGTGCTTTTCCTGCCGACAGGCAAACCGTTTTAGCAGCGGTCGGCGGCGGAGTTGCCGGCGATCTCGGCGGTTTCCTCGCCGCAAATTATATGCGGGGTATCCGGTTTTTCCAAATTCCGACAACGCTTCTGGCACAAGTAGACAGCAGTGTCGGCGGAAAAGTTGCCGTCAATCTTCCCGGTGCCAAAAATATGATCGGGGCGTTTCATCAGCCGGTTGGCGTTCTGATTGACACCGAAACGCTGCAAACGCTGCCGGAAAAAGAGTATTTGAGCGGTCTCGGCGAAGTCGTCAAGTATGCCGTTTCTTTGGATGCCGGCTTGTATGGCTTTCTTGAAAACAACACGGAAAAAATACGGGGCAGAGACAATGCTGTTTTGCGGCATATCATTGCGGAATGCTGCCGGATCAAAGCCCGCATCGTTTCCGAAGACGAGCGGGAAACCGCCGGTAAAAGAATTCTGCTCAACTACGGTCATACCTTTGCTCATGCTTTTGAAGTGATGAGCCGCTATACTTTGCCGCATGGTTTGGCAGTGGCTGCCGGTTTGATTTGTGCGGCAAAAACTGCCCGAAAAGCCGGTTTGGTGGATGACAATTTTGTCCGGCAGCAGACCGCATTACATCAGGCATTAAATTTGCCGGCGGAAATTCCGGCGGGATTTGACCGTTCTGAAATGTTCCGTTTGATGCGGCTTGATAAAAAAACGGAATCGGGGGTACTTCGGCTGGTGCTGCCGACCCGGCTTGGTGAATGCCGGGTTGTCGAAGGAATTGAACCCGCAGCGTTTCCCGATGCGTGATACCTTTACCGGGCGGACAATCTTTTTTGTTTCTTTTAATTATCCTGTAAAATCACATGAATGCTGTTTAATACCAACAACGAGAGAGCGGCGGGTATCCACCTGCCGTTAAAACAATGAAAACGAATAAAAAACGGGGGACGCATGTCCCCTGCTCTCAATTCCCAATTTTCCATTGTCAACAGCGAGAAACGAAAACGAAAAATAACGCTCATGCGATACGGCATTCATTCCGCGTCTGTCCGTTGGATACTGTCAACCACGCGGCATAATCCGGCAGAAAACGAAATTCATGAAGACCGCCTTTGACTTTTGCCGAAAGGACTACAAAGTGTCAATTTTGCCGGCTTCGCAATTGTTTAATTTGGATTTCGGCAAATGTGTGCTATAATAAAAACGCGTTTTTCCCGTTCCGTCCGAAATCAGAGGAGATTCTACTATGTCTGGACAACTCATTATTTGGCTTCGTCATGGCCGCTTGTCCGCATTTTTTGCGGCTTTGATACTTACATTGTCCGCTGGTTTACAAGCAGCAGAGAAGTTCCCGCACTATACCGCACCGGACGGCGGACAGCATTTCTTTGCTTTGGAACTGCAAGCACCGCCGCAGCCGTCCCAACAGCCGCTCGAAGTCGTGTTTCTCGTGGACACATCCGCAAGCCAAGCCGGTCAAGCCCGGCTGGACACCATCGCCGCCGTTGAGTCCGCCGTACAATCCTTGCCAAAAGAAACAAAAATCAAAATCTTTGCCATGGATGTCGACACCGAACCCCTCACTCCGAAATTTACCGGCAACGATACCCGCGAATTAAAAGTCGCTCTTGATGTCCTGAAAGAACGTGTACCGCTCGGCGCAACCGATTTCGGTAAAGGATTGCAGACAGTCCGCACCGCTTTTGACAGCGGCACAAACGCGCGGCGGGCAGTATTGTATCTCGGCGACGGACGAAGTATGGCAAAAACCGTATCGTCCGCTGTGTTTGAGCAGGAAATTAAAAATTACAACGAACAGAAAATCCCTTTTACGGCTTGTTCCGTCGGAGTCCAAACCAATTTCGGTATGATGGCGGCATTTGCCAATCACACCGGCGGGAATCTGATTGCTGTTAATCCGATGGCTGCGGATTCGTCCGCCGCAAAAAACGGAGAACCGCTGCCGCTTGATTCCGCAGCAGATACCGCAAAATGGGGACGAGAAACCGGCAAAAAATTAGCCGAATCCGCAACGGCAACCGTCGTTTGGATCGACCCGGAATCCATAAAATATCCAGAACAATGCACTATATTTCCGAAAGTCATGCAGCCGCTTCGCAGCGATCGGACAACAATTCTCGCAGGGACAGCGGGAAGCGAAGAATTACCGGTTTTTGACTTGGAATTGACCGGAACAACGGCGGACGGCAAAATTGACCTCCCGAAATTGAACATCAGACCGGAAGAGAAGTCCGAAGATAATAATTACCTCCGTGCCGTGGTAACGGTTGCGGCAAAAGACGGCGGTCTTACTATGCCGATGATCGGCGGCGATGCCCTGCCGCACGTAAAAACAGCATTCAAAGACAATATCGAACAACAGATGGACAAAGCCCGGACCGCGATTGATTCGGGCAATCTGCAACAGGCGTGCATTTTGCTGGACAGTGTTTTGCGGCTTGAACCGGACAATGAAATTGCACAGAGTTTGTATCAACAGACCGATAAATCCCTGCGGCAAAGACAGCCGGAGTACAGCAGCGGCAATGTTAAAGACGAAAACGGTCATGCCGCTGTTGACGTACCGAATCCGGCAGGCAATGCCGGTTCCGCACCGGCAGCACCGGTTCCGGTTCCAAACGGCAGCGGCGATGCGGCACGCTCGCCGGGTTATGTTGATGCCGTTGCCAAAGAAAATTCGGTGCTTTTGGACAAAATCAGCAATGAAGTCCGGGCAGCCGTTGCGGATGCCGTCAGATGGACGAATGCGAAAGAACCGGAATATGAACGCGCACTGCAAGAAATCAAAATGATGCAGCAGATTGTCCGAAACAATTCCGCATTAAGACCGGCTGAACGCAGCGCATTGCTTGACCGGCTCGGTAATACACTCAAACAGGTGGAGCATGCACGGTATGCACAGGAATTCCGCAGTGTTCAGCAGGAATCCAATTTGGCGAAAGAGCGTTCCCGGCAGCAAGCCCTGCAAAAAATGGAGGAAGAACGGGTCAAAGGCATCCAGATATTCGAGCGGTTCAAGTCCCTGATGGATGCGGAAGAATACCAGTCCGCGGTGATTGTCGCCGAAGAATCCGTTGAAATCATTAAAGAGAATACCGCACCGCATTATGCGCGGCGGATGGCACAATTAGTTGATGTCATCAGCCGGTATGAAAAACTGCGGTACAAGCGTCAGGTCGGTTTTATTGAACATTTTATGGAAGCCGAAATGTCCTTTATTCCGATTCCGTCCGATCCGCCGATCAATTATATTGACCGGGAACGCTGGCTTTTGCTTTCTGATTACCGCAAGCAAAAGTATTCAACAATCACGATGCAGCAGGATGATGAATTTGTCAAAGATACGAAAAAATTGCTTGAAAGCAGGGATTTCCGGTTGAAAATAGACAATACGACCACTTTCGGCGACCTTTTCCGGCAAATCAAGGAAGAGGCAAGACGGCTGAAATTGCGAGTGGTTAACATTGATTTTTCTCCGGCGGCACAGAATACGGGAGAAGTTCGGACAGGAACTGTGATTGCACCGGACGGATTTGAACATGAAGGAATGCGGCTGCGGTTTGTGCTGAATAAATTGCTGGCGAGTTTCAATTTGACGTACATTATCAAAGATGAAATGCTGCAAATCACCACGATTGAAGATGCCAAAGACGGCAAAAACATGCTGATCAAAGTGTACCCGATGGGCGACTTGATCGTTTCGCCGCAATCCGGCGGCGGCATGGGTATGGGCGGTATGTACGGCGGCGGAGGTTACGGTGGTATGGGCGGCATGTACGGCGGCGGTGGCTACGGCGGTATGGGCGGTATGTACGGCAGCGGAGGTTACGGCGGTATGGGCGGTATGTATGGCAGCGGAGGTTACGGCGGTATGGGCGGTATGTACGGCGGCGGAGGTTACGGCAGCGGCGGGTACGGCAGCGGATATTACAGTGTCCCTGACGAAATTGTGCGGGATATTCCCGAACAAACAAACGAGTTACTTAAAAAGGCGAAAGAAGCCGCAGACGCAAAAACGTTTTGGAAGGAATATTTCCAAAACAGCAAGAGCAACCCGGATGTGATCAAAAATGCGGTGCGGCGGTTGAGCCGGGAAGCCCAAACCCAGCCGAATGCCGCTGCTCAATGTACTCATCACATTGTTGCCCTTGTGGAATCGGCAATTTTAAGCGGCAATGCCCAGCCGTGGATGTATGAAGCGTTGACGCTTTCCCTGCACTTGAACGGTGCGCCGAAAAAACAAGTTCTTCGGGCGGCTCTTTCCGCAGCGGACTTCTGCAAAGACCCGATCGATATGTTAAATATTGCTTTTTTAATGCGGACGGCACTCAACCTCAAACAAAACGCCTTTCCGCTGTATCAGCAGGCGTTGGAAGGAATGGTGCCGAAACGGGAATTTTACGCGGCAACGTTGCGGCTTGCGGAAGAAATTTTTAACGAATTTGATGACGAAGAGCCGCTGCGGTGGATCACGCTGGCGATTCTGGGACAGGAATGGGACGGTGCGACGGGTGCAAAACTGACGCAGGAAGCGGGCGATCTGGCTGCAATGCTGCATAAACGGATGGTCCGGCAACAACGGATTAAAGAAGCCAATCAACTGACACAGGATATTCGCGAAGCCAAGTCAAGAGATTGTGTGGTGACGATTGAATGGACAGGCGATGCCGGTCTCGACTTAATGGTTTGCGAACCGGCGAATTCGTTCTGCTGGTTCAAAAATCCCCGCAGTTTATCGGGAGGAATGTTGAAAACCATGCCTGTGATCGGAACCGCTTCCGGTACTGATGATGTCAAAAAAATTATGTACGTATGTCCGAAAGGATTCAACGGCGAATACTCGCTGCTGATTCAGCGCAGTTGGGGTAACGTTGCCAATCATCTTGTGAAAGTAAGCATCGAAAAAAGAGACACGCCGGGAGAAAGTCAAACAGAACAAGGCAAAGAAAGCGGAACCGGATCGGTCTTTCCTTTTCCGGCGGATTCCGATGCTATTGTTGTTAATTTCTTGTTACAAAATGGACGCAGACAGGAAAATGCGGCAGAAGCGGCTCTGGCTCTTGCTGACGCACAGGTGAGTATCGCTCAATCCATCATTGACCGGAATAATGCGCTGCGGCGTTT
>JAIRPZ010000273.1 GCA_031256755.1 Planctomycetaceae bacterium | reverse complement strand
CGGCAATTGGAAATAAAAAATTCTGCGGTGAATGAACAATGTTTTTTACGGCTGAATTTTTCATAAGGAAAGCCAAAGAACCATTTGATTCGGCAAACGTTTTTAACATTGTTAACGTAATACTTTCTCCAATATCAAAATTTCCTTTGCCGGTAATTGCCGCAATACCGGAAACATTTTTAATATTGGATTTTTCCGGCAGATTGTCAGATTGTTTTACCGAAAGTCCGGTATTAGTAACCCACGGCGGATTACCGAAAACAAGAATTTGTTTGCCATGATGTTTCATCGCAATATCACGAAACGGAAAACGAAAAACATCTTCCTGAATAAGTTTAATATCAACGTCCTGATTTTTTGATACAGTAATTCGTTTTTTTGTTTCCGTCAGATAAGGAGCATAAATTTCAATGCCATAAACTGTCTTAATCGATGGAAATGTTTCCAAAGCCGCAACAATGAAGTTTCCTTGTCCGCATGTCGGCTCCACCAAGACATCCGGCTTGACACCTTTTTCTTTTAGCCAACAGCAAATCCGGCGGGCAAGTTCTAATGGGGTTTGAAAATCGCCGTATTCCGATTTATCCCATGTTTTCATTTGCATTTTAATCATTGCCGACAATCCTCCAAATACCATCAACAGATTCTTTCAATTCAACTATCCGCCCGTATTGCAGCCGCCATTGCAGTGCATTAGAAATCGTTAGATAGCCCTGTTGCGGTGGCTTTGAAAGAATCTTTTCGGCAAGTTGTTGCAAAAGAATCTCATCCGCCGGTAAATTGCGTTCAATCAAATACGCAGTGATTTCCTCTTGAGTCGCATCATTTTCAAGAAGTTGCAGCAGTGATTTTGTTATTTGATAATCAGCAGTTCGTTTTTTTTCAATGAATGAACAGTTAACAAAATTCAAACGAGCCGTTTTGGTTTGCAGATTGTCAACCTTATCATAAACAAAAAGCAAAAGATTATACCCTAATCCGAAAACCTTTTGCTCTGCCGACTTGAAAGGGCTGGACGACTGCGGCTGCCGAATAGACGTTACTTTAATATCGGTGTTGATTTTCGGTGCCGGAAAATCAATCCCTTTGGCAGAACTCCCGATAACAACTTCGTATTTCCCGGAAAGTATGTCTTGAAATTTATGCTCAACAAAGGTTCCAACGGCCTTCCCGTCCGTAATTCCGTAAAGTTCACGATTGTCAAAACTGCTTTCGGCAAGACAAAATTGTTTTGCCTCGTCAAGCATTAAAGAGGTCGTTAGTAAAGGTTTCGCTCGTGAATTCTTTTTCATCCGGATGTATTCTATCAGACAGGGCTGTTTCTTTCAATATTCTTCTACTCCAGCATAAAACTTTTGACAACGTCGGGCGGGGCGGGACCGTAAGTGAGCGGCTCCATCGAGTTGCCCGCACGCCCCTGACTTAATCCCCGAACCGCCGATGTGTAGCCGAATAAATTCGCCAGCGGTGCCTCCCCTTCAATAACCGTTAGATGTCCCCGAACCTCCGTCTGCGTAACCAATCCCCGCCGCTGCTGCAAATCACTCACAATGTCGCCGACATAATCGTCCGGCGTAGTTATTTCCAATTTCATGATTGGCTCCAGCAAAACAATGCCCGCTTCCCGCAATCCTTTATGAAACGCATCCGAAACCGCTATCCGAAACGCCGTTTCCGTCGATTCCGATTCGCTGATTTTCGCATCCGTTAATGTTATCCGCACATTCATTAACGGAAAACCAAGTTGTCCGCCGCCCTGACTTTCTTCGCGGATGGACTCCAATACCGTCTGCCGGTACTGTTTGTCGAATAACTCGCTGTAAAAGGTTGAAGTAATGGACGTTGCCGGATTTTTCGGCGGAGATGCCCCCGCTTTTTCCAACTTCTCTTTCAACGCCGCCGGTATTTCCGCCGGACTAAACGGTTCCAACCGCAGCGTAACTTCCGCCCAGTGTTTTTGACCGGCAAGATTCCGGCTGCATTGTCCGGTGACTTCTACCGTCCGCTGAATCGATTCCCGATAACTGACACGCGGATTATGGACGCGGACGTTGACTTTATATTCCCGCAAAAGACGATGTTTAATAACTTCAAGATGCAGTTCTCCCATTCCGCTGATGAGCATTTGACTCGTTTCTTCATTTTCATGAACGCGGAATGTCGGGTCCTGCCGTTTCATCATATCGAGAACCAGTTTTAATTTTTTGTATTCTTCGGCGGAGTTCGGTTCAATCGCCATCGACACCACCGTTTCCGGGAAAACGATGGATTCCAGCAGAATCGGATGTTTCACATCGCAAAGCGTATCGCCGGTGACGGAAAACCGCAAACCGATGACTCCGCAAATATCGCCCGCCGAAACTTCCTGAACCTGTTCGCGTCTGTCCGCCTGAATCCGCCAGAGTTGCGGAACATTTTCTTTTTTGTCTTCGCGGGGATTCAAAACGCGGCTGTTCTGTTTGAGCGTACCGGAATAGACACGGATATAATGCAGGTCGCCATGTTTATCCGCCTGAATCTTGAAAATCAAACCGCAGAACGGTTCATCCGGGTCTGCCTTTCGTGCAAGTTCGGGGCAGTCGGGACGTGCCGGGTCTTGTCCCTGTACATCGGGAATATCGGCAGGAGACGGCAGATAAAAATTAACCGCATCCATCACGGGCTGCACGCCGATACCGTCCAATGCCGAGCCGCACAGCACCGGCACCGCCATATCGTTAATCGTTGCTTCGCGGAGAACGCCGCGTATCATTTCGTTAGAGACATCTTCTTCGGCAAGGAGCAGTTCGGTCAGTTCATCACTGTAAGCAGAAAGGTCATCAAGCAGTTGACTCCGCCAAACGATAGCATCGTCTTCGAGTTCTTCGGGAACGTCATTTTCCTGAATCACGGAACCGTTTTCGCCGGTGAAGGTCAGCATTTTCATGGTGATAAGGTCAATCACGGCGCGGAATGCTTCGGGAATATGCGGCGGGCCGGCACCGACGGGAAGAGCGACCACGACGGGTTTGGCACCGAGCCGGTTTTTGATTTGGTTGAGGGTGCGGTAAAAGTCCGCTCCTTCTCTGTCCATTTTATTGATGAAAGCGATTCGGGGAACGTGATATTTATTGGCCTGCCGCCAAACGGTTTCGCTTTGGGCTTCGACACCTTCGCGGGCGGAAAAGACGACAACGCCGCCGTCCAGTACCCGCAAACTTCTTTCGACTTCGGCGGTGAAATCCACGTGACCGGGTGTGTCGATAAGGTTGAACGTATGTTCTTTCCACTCGAAAGTCACGGCGGCGGCTTGAATGGTGAT
>JAIRPZ010000038.1 GCA_031256755.1 Planctomycetaceae bacterium | reverse complement strand
TGGGTGATTTCCAACCTGATTGACTGTGCGGCGAAAGGGGGCAGTTTTATGGTCAGCGTCAGTCCAGACGAGTTCGGCGAATTTCACCCGAAGGCGGTCGAGCAACTTGAAGCAGTCGGGCGGTGGTTAAAAGTGAACGGCGAAGGGATTTATGAAACGCGCGGACGAAAGGTTTGGCAAAGCGGCGGCGTGAAGTTCACGCAAAGCAAAGACAGCAAGACGGTTTTTGCGTTTACGGAAAAATTTCCGGTTGGCGAATGGGTGATTGATTCGGTCGTGCCGCAAGTGGGAAGCGTGATTCGTTTGCTCGGCAGTGATAAACCGCTGGAATGGTCGGCAACCGATAACGGCGTAAAGATTGTGATACCGGAGTATTTGCAGAAAGCGGAAAACCGCCCGTGCGAATACGCATGGGGAGTCAAAATAAATAATTGATAATTGACAATTGAAAATTGATAATTAGGAAAAAAAGAGTTCAACCGTACACGGCGATACTCTTCAACATAATTATCAATTTTCCATTATCAATTAATCCCCCCCCTGCGTTATTTTTGTGTTTCTTCCTGAAACCGTTTCAGGAGTTTTTTCGTAACCTCTCCCGGTTTTCCGCTGCCGATGAGACGACCGTCCAGTTTCACAACCGGAATCAGTTCGGCAGCACTGCCGGTCAAAAAACATTCTTCAGCAATGTAAATATCATGTCGCGTCATCGGCGATTCTTTCACAGGGATATTTAATTCGGCGGCAATATCCAGTACCGTCTGCCGCGTAATGCCTTCCAGAATTCCAGCCTCTGCCGGCGGCGTGTGCAGGTAACTCTTTGCACCGTTTGTTGTCCAGATGAAAATATTATCACCGCTGCATTCGGCCACTTCCCCTTTGGTGTTCAGCATCAGCACTTCAGAAACTCCCGCCTGATGTCCCTCGATCTTCGCCAAAATGTTGTTGAGGTAATTCATCGACTTGATCTGCGGACTGACCATCGCCGGGTTTGTCCGCACCGTTGCCGCCGTAACAATTTCCAGCCCGTTTTCGTAAAATTCCTTCGGATAAAGTGCAAGATGATCGGCAATAATGATAACCTGCGGATTACGGCAAAGATGAGCGTCCAAACCGAGCGTACCGATGCCGCGGGTGACCACTAACCGGACATAACCCTCCCGGATATTATTCGCATGGAGCGTTGCTTTCACCGCATTTTCCATTTCCTCCATCGAAAGCGGAATCTCAATAGCGATGCTTTTGGCAGAATTCCAGAGACGGATCATGTGTTCCCGAAGTTTGAACACTTTCCCGTTATAGGATCTCATTCCTTCAAAAACGCCGTCTCCGTAGAGAAAACCGTGATCGAAAACGCTGACTTTGGCATTTTCTTTGTCAACGAAACTGCCCGAAAGATAAATTTGCATAAAACGAATGAAAAAACCGCCGGAAACCGGTGCGGAAGGAAAAACGCAAATATGTTAACAGTTTTGCACAGCGGTGTCAAGAACAAAACAATGCGGGGGTCGGTTGCAGGATTGACAAAATCTTGTAAAATGTCATGCGGTCAGGAGACGGGGAACTCCGCGGCAGAGAACAGCGTTTATCTGCCGGAAATTGCAGGATCAATTCGTATGGATAAAATGGACAAACTAGAAGAAGTGAAAGCGGCGATTCCGCATCGTGAACCATTTTTATTTGTGGACGAAATCGTTGAGTGCGATGAAAACCGCATTCTTTGCAAGCGGACATTCCGCCGCGATGAATTTTTCTTCACCGGTCATTATCCGGGATTTCCGATTGTTCCGGGGGTGCTGCAATGCGAAGCGGCGATGCAAGCCGGTGCGATTTTGTTAACCCGGATTTTCAAAGACGAAGACACGGCGGGGAAATTGCCGGTCGTTGCGAAAATGGGCGAAGTCCGGTTCAAGCAAATGGTACGTCCCGGCGACACTCTTTTCCTCGAAGTCCGGTTCCGCAACAAAATGACGGGCATTTACTTTCTCCATGCTAAAGTGACGGTGAACGGTAAAACTTCTGCGCAGTTTGACATTGCTTGTGCGCTGACGGATCAGCCGAAAAATGTGTAACCGAAACCCCGCAGAAATTGCCGAAAATGATAAAACGTGCAAAAAGAGAAAGAATAATCCACAGGTCAACGAGGGAGCGGCGGGTGCCAGCCGCTCTTCGCTCTTGATGTGCCATTTTTACTTGCTTGGGACAAGCGCGACACGCACGCCCAAATCAGAGTCCCGGTTCTCCGGCGGGTTGCCGTCGCGGTAAGCCGACCGGCAATTCTCCGCGATGTCCCCACAACAGCCGCCGCGGCACACCTTACGGTCTATTGCGTCAAGCGATGTATAATCCGCGATGTCCCTATAACGGCCGCCGCGAAGTACCCTGCGCAGAAACGGTATTTTAATCATCAGCCCGCGAATCACCCGGCACCAGACCGAGGCACCCGAAGGATCTGAGACACCCGAAGGATCCGAAGCACCGGAAGGATCCGTTACAGCACCGCTCGGATAAACACCGTACCAGTCCAAACACCACTCACAAACGTTGCCGTGCATATCATACAAGCCCCAAGCATTCGCCTGCTTCTGACCAACAGAGTGCGGTGTAAACCCCCAGTAGATCTCTACATCCCCCCACTCGCTATCGAACTGCGTGTCAGCCTTATACCGCTCTTCATCATTCTTAAAACCGTTGAAAAAAGCAAAGTCTGGCAACTGCTGCCAGTTGTCACCAAAACAATACGCCGTCGTACTCCCCGCACGGCACGCATATTCCCATTGCGCCTCTGTCGGCAGCGAAAATCTAAATCCCGAAGGCGCAATATTCAGTTCATTCAACTGCGCAACAAACGCCTGACAATCATTCCAACTCACACATCCGACAGGCCACTGCGAACCTTTGAAGTTGCAGTTACTCGGATTCTTGCCCGTAATCACATGCCATTGTTTCTCCGTCACCTGTGTCTCGCCAAGCCAGAAACCACGCGTCAACGTCACTGTATGCTGCTGTTCATCATTCCTTCTGCCTGTCTCGCTTGAAGGACTGCCCATCGTGAACGTCCCCGCAGGACACCAGCGGAATGCCATTGGACAATCCTTAACCAAAACAACAAGACGCTCGCCCGCCTGACGGCGGGGTTCTTCTAATTCCCGTTGAAAATCTTGTGCCGAATGAAGAACCCGCAGCACTTGCACGATACCGTTTTCCTGCCGGAAAAAGATGCCATACTTGCGGAACTTTGATACAGCGGAGTATCGTACCCCTTGTATTTTCGGACTTTCAACGGAATCTCCCAAAGTCGGCAGTCCGCAAATCCGGTCGATATGTTCGTGAATCGCCTGATGAACCCGCAAAGCCGCCGCCTCATTGTCCGCCGAAATATAGGCAACGATACCGTTAATATCCTGCTGTGCTTGGTCGGATATTTTACTTCGCAGCGGCATATTAGATGTTCTCCTTTCCTTGCTCTCTGATGCGGCGTATCTCTCTTCCCCGCTGCAAGGCGCGATGCCATATCTCATCGAACAATTTGTTTCGTTCTTCCGGCGTATCTATCGGAGTCCACTTGTTTTCGCGAACCGCCTCCAAACATTTTTCGGCGTAATAATCGTGCAGTTGCTGTTTCTTTTTCTGTTCCTCTTCGGCGAGGTTTTGCAGATAATCCGCCGGCCGGGCAAAGCCGAGTTCCGCCGAGCGGGTGTTGACAAATTCCGCAAGCGTCTCCGAAAGTGTTAATGTTATCGTTGTCATT
>JAIRPZ010000253.1 GCA_031256755.1 Planctomycetaceae bacterium | reverse complement strand
ACGATTTTTCTGATCTGATTATAATAACGGGGCGTGGTGCTGATGATCAGCGAATTGCTGATCGGTTCGGCAACGACATTGATTTCTTTCAGATATTGCTCCAGCGGACTGTGCGGCAGGATCGTTGTACTGTTCTGAATATCGATCTGCCGTTCATTCGCCACGTATTGCTGTAAAATCGGCGCGATTTGATCCGCCGGCGTGTTGATAAGTTTCAGCAGCATCACTTTCCGGTTATTGGCACTGTCCGTATCCAAACGCAGGAGCAGTGCTTCCGCAACAGCCATATCTCCTTCGCTGCCGACCGCAATAATACTGTTGGTGCGTATGTCGGTCTGAAAGCGGACGGAAACAAGCGTACTTTCTCCCGGTTCGATACCGGGACGGACTGTCGCAATGGACGACGTTCCGGCAGCAGTTCCGCCGCCGAAGCCCCCTGTCGACGTTGCCGAAAACAGATTCGTGAGCATCGTGGTTAAAGCGTAAGCATCGCCGTTGGCAAGTTGGAACACTTTGATTTTCGATTGTGCAGATGGCAGTTGATCGAGTTGCCGGATCACCGCTTCAATCAGCGACATCGTTTCCGGCGGTGCCGTAACAAGAAGCGTGTTGCTCCGCGTGTCGGCAACAACGGTCACATCGTAGAGAACACTTCCCCGGATCAGGTTGCCGTCTTTATCGACTTGTCCGAAAGACAGCACGGCACCGCGCGAGCCGGTATTGCCTGTTGCCCCTCCTCCGCCAAAAGCACCGGTTGTGCTGCCGCCGGACCGTCCCGCAAACGCATTGGTCAGTGTTGTCGCCAGTTCCGATGCAATCGCATTTTTCAGCGGAAATGTCCTGACGATATTCGTAATATCGCTGCCGGAAACATCAAGTTGGCGGATCATCGCTGCCGCTTCGTTAATATCCCGCGGACTGCCCTGCACAATCAGCGAATTGGTACGGAAATCACTGACGATACTGACTTGCGGTGCCAAACCGTTTCCGGTACCGGGTCTTCCGGCAAAGGACTGCGTCATCTGCGTTGCCAGCGTGTCCGATGCGGCATGTTTCAGCCGGAAAATTTGAAAACTTGCATTCGGATTCACGGCTGTATCCAGTTTGGCGATCAATTCTTTTGCGGCATCATTGCTTTCTTTTTTTCCGATGAGCAAAATCGTGTTCGGCTTGACAAGCGGCAGCATAGTGACGGAACCGCGCCGCTGCTGATAAACCTGCGTATAAAGTTGCTGCACGATTTGACTGACCCGAAGCGAATCGGCATGTTTTACCGGAATCAGTTCGATGATCGGTTCGTGTTCCAAACTCATTGTTTCGAGTTGTTTCAGCATATTTTTGATGACCTGCACATCTTCCGGCGATCCGGTAATGTTCATCATTTCCATGCCGCCTGCGTCAATGATATTGATTTGCACCGGTCCCAAAACTTTTCCCGGATTGACTTCGATTCCTGCGGCGGCATTATTTCCGTTGCCGTTTCCATTGCTGTTTCCGTTGTCGCTGTTGTTGCCGGCGGCGGGCGGCGGCAGCGGCTGAATGGTTCCGGCAAGCGGATTGGCAGCCGGCGGATTGGCTTGTGCGAAACGCTGTGTTTCCCGATTGAGAATGTCGGCGGTGCGCTGCACGGCCGGTAAACTTGACTGCTGAACCGGTACAAATTCGGCCACTATACCTTTGCGGGGTTCTGTATCCAGCAAGCGGACGATTTGCAGGCATGCTTCTGCGGTCTTTGCCGAACCGGTGATCACGGCGGAATTGCTTTGAACGTCCAGTATGAGTTCGACTTCGGAACCGTCGCGTACCGGCAGCCGGTATCGGGAAGAGTTCGGCGAATTGTCGACATTCCGTACCGGAACAAATTTGCTGCCGAGTTTTTCGATCAGATTTTTCTCGAAAACCGCGATCGGCAATTGCAGGCGGTGGACTTTTGTAGCGGTTTCCGCAGCGTTTGTTTTGACCGGCAGTATTTGAGGGGACGGCGAGGCGGGAACTGGTGCGGGCTGTTCAGTGTTTTCCGGTTTCGGCAGCGGCATCATGGAAATCCGTGCGGCATCGGCTGGCGGTTCCGGTGCCGCTTCGGTAAAGGCGACCGGAGTTTGCTGCGGGGAATCGAATTGCCGGAATTGCGGGTGCTGAATGGGTGCAAACGGCGGAATCTGCGCCGGAATCGGGACGACGTGATTCGCGGCGTGATTCAGGTCAGCGTTGCCGGTCGGAGCATTTGCGGGCAAACCGGTACCGATAAACGGGTCTGCCGGCGGTAATACGGGGGGCAATACGGGAACGGGCTGTGCCGCATGGGAAACATTTCCGTCCGGCTGCGGAAACCGCTGAACCATTCCGGGTGAAAATTCTGTGCGGTACTGCATTTGCTGAATCGGTGCAGCGGTACCGGGATTCGGCACGTAGAGTGTCTGTACGGCGGTATTTTGTCTCTGTTCTGCCGGCAGATAGCGGTAATCCGCTGTTGTTGTTTGTCCGGCGGCAAAACCGGCGGACAGCAGCACGGCAGGAAACAGTACCGGCAAAACAGCACTGCGGGAGAACGCATTTGTAAGAGACATCTTTGTCAATTCTTGTAAAAAACAATCGAACAGGAAGATAGTAGGGAATTCTCTTGTTGAAGGAAAGAGCAAAATCGGAAAATGTTGGGTCAATAAATCATTAAAAGAAAATAAGAAAAGAGAAATAAAAAAAAGAAAGGCAGCAGGCAAAGTTCACACATAGGCATCGGAACCGGTGTTCAGAAACATCCTGAATGCCTGCGGCACCGCACGCAGAATGTCCGTTGCCGTCACAGATTGTTCGCCAAGCCGTCCGGCAGCAAGATCGCCCGCCGATCCGTGAAGGCTGACCGCAAGGCAAACCATTTCAAACACCGCCGCCGGATGTTGCGCCAGAAGACCCGCAATCATTCCCGTCAATACGTCACCGCTGCCGCCCGTTGCCATGCCGGGATTCCCCGTTGTATTCACACTCAACCGCTTGCCGTCCGTAATAATCGTTTGATGCCCTTTCAGCACAAGGATCACGCCGAACTGCGCAGCAAATCCGGCAGCGGCGGCTTGCCGCTGTTCCATCGCGTCTTCCGGCGGCGGTAATTGACCGCTTATTCTCGCAAACTCGCCGGCATGCGGAGTCAAAATAACCGCTCCCTCCGCCGGCAGCCCGATACGCCCGATACCGGCTGCCGCCATCGCATTCACCGCATCCGCATCAACAACAACCGGCTTGGACTTTGACGCTTGCCGCAGCAATGCCGGAACAAGTTGCGTCAAATCGTCCGAGCGTCCCAATCCGGGACCAAGAAACAGCACCGTCGCTTCCGCCGCATGCATTAAAAGAGAATCCAATGCGGACAAACAAAAACGTCCGGCAGCATCCGCCGGACACGGAATCGTTGTCAATTCGGGAAAATATCCGGCGGCGGTCTCAAGAATCGGGTCAGGAACAGCCAGACGCACCAAACCGGCACCGGATACAAGAGACGCACGCCCCGCCAAAGCAACGGCTCCCGCCATTCCGCGCGAGCCGCCGATACCAAGAACCGTTCCGTACGTTCCTTTGTGTCCGGTCGGAGAACGTTTGAAAAAAAGGGGATCGATACTCATCGGCAGCGGATCGGCTAAAGCGGACGGCAGTTGCATATTCGTTTTCGCCCGGTATAATGCAGACATTGTATCATGTTCAATGTGCCGTTCCAAACACAGTATCCGGTCCGGCATTAACCAAAATGCCGAATCTCCAGCCCGCACCTCAGCCCGATGAGAATTCTTTGCAGCATTACCGCACACAAATAGACGATCTGCTGCGCTGGGCAGGCATCGGAAGATGGGAATTCGATGTGCGGACAGGATCATTCGACATCAATAACGAATTTCTTGTCAAATACGGTCACGATCAACTGCCGCTTCCTCTCTCCGGCGAAGTATGGCTGTCGCTGATCCATCCTGATGATCTGGTTCACGCTTTGACTTTGGAAACACTCATCAACGGCACTGCTGACGAAATGGATGTCACGTACCGGATGCAGGACAGCACCGGCGCATACCGCTATTTCAGGAGCCGCGGCGGCGTTTCCGAATACGCACTCGATCAAACCGTCCTGCGCATTTCCGGTGCCATTCAGGATATTACGGACCAGAAGACAGTCGACGACATCCTCCGCCGCCGCGACCAGTTGCTCGGTGCCGCCAATCAAGCCGCCAATATTCTGCTCGAATCAACCACCGCAAACTTCACCGAATCCATCCACAACTCGCTGGAAATTCTCGGCAAAGCCGCAAGAGCAGACAGGGTTTATATCTGGCAAAACTTCCGGGAAAACGGCGAACTTTACACTTCGCAAATCTACGAATGGTCGCCGAAAGCCGAACCGCAGCAGGGAAACGAATACACGGTAAAAATCAAATTCGCCGAAGTTCTGCCCTCTTGGGAAGAATTGCTGACCGCCGGACATTGCATCAATAACATTGTGCGGAATATGCCGCAGGCGGAACAGGATCAACTCGTCCCGCAGGGTGTGGTGTCGGTTCTCATCGCTCCGATTGTGTTTCAGGATGAGTTTTGGGGCTTTATCGGTTTTGACGATTGTGTGAACGAGCGGATTTGGCACGAAACGGATGTCGGCGTGCTGCGGTCGGTCGGATTGATGCTTGCTTCCGCGATTCACCGCCAAAAAACCGAACAACTCCTGAAAAAAGAACAGCAAACGCTGAACTGGATTCTCGAAACCAGTCCGATCGCGATTGCCACTGCTTCGAACAGTATTATTGACCGGATCAACCGGCGGAGTCAGGAATTGTTCGGAGTCCGCAAAGGGCAGCCGGTACCCTTTTTCAGCGAGAAAATTTTAGGCGAACATCAGCATTGCCTTGACCGGTCTGTCGTTATCAAAGATATAGTCGAAAAGGGCTTTTTTACCCGGCAAGGGGTACAGTTTCCCTGCGTTGATGGCACGATCCGGGACTTTGCGGTTACAACGCTCCCTTTTGTGCCGGGCGATCTGAACACGTTAATTTCGTGGATTGTGGATATTACGGAATTGAAACGGTTCGAGCGGGAACTGATTCAGGCAAAGACCAATGCCGAAACGGCAACGAAAGCAAAGAGCGAATTTCTTGCCCGAATGAGTCATGAAATACGGACACCGATGAATGCGATTCTCGGCATGATTTATCTTTGTCTGCAAACGGAAAACCTTTCCGAGAAACAGAAAGATTATCTGAAAAAAACGCAGACCGCCGCAAATAATCTGCTGGGCATTATCAACGACATTCTTGATTTCTCCAAAATAGAAGCGGGCAAAATCGAACTTGAAACAATCCCTTTTTCGCTTCGGGAAACCGTCAAAGGGGTGATCGATATGGTCAGCGTCAATGCCGAACACAAGGGGCTGAAACTCATTACCGATATTCACCCGAAGATTCACGATAAACTGATCGGCGATCCGCTGCGGCTGCGGCAGGTGCTGCTGAATCTCACCAATAACTCTGTCAAATTTACTGAACAGGGGACGATTACCGTTTCGGTTAAGCCGAATCTGTCCAAAAAAACGGACGATTCCGATTTAGAGTTTCTTACGTTTGCCGTTGCGGATACCGGCATTGGTCTTTCCGAGGAACAAATCGGCACAATTTTTGATTCGTTTGCGCAGGCGGACGGTTCGACAACCCGGAAATACGGCGGTACCGGTTTGGGATTAGCCATTGTCAAATCGCTGGTCGAATTGATGGGGGGCAAAATCGAAGTGAGCAGCAAGCCGAAACAGGGAGCGGTTTTTCGCTGGACAGCGGTTTTTGCCAAGTCGTTTGAATCCGGTCATTCTTCTTCGGTATTGCTCGGCAAACGCCGGGTTCTGATCGTAGATGACGAACCGGATGCGAGGGAAATCGTGGCGAATTTAGCCGATTCGCTGCGGATGGAAGCCGTTGTGGCGGCATCCGGTGCGGAAGCGTTGGAAAAATTAGCGGAAGCCACGAAAAGACGTTCGCCGTTTGAATTGGTGCTGATGGATTGGAAGATGCCGCGGATGGACGGCATCGAGACGATCCGGCACATTCACGAACGGTCGGAAATCATCACGCCGCCGCATATTCTGATGATTTCTGCCTACGACTGGTCGGAATGTCAGCGGCAGATACAGGGCTTGAACGTATCCGGCGTGCTGGTGAAACCGATTCGGCTGGATGTGATGAAAGAGGCGGTAAAACAGGCGTTTATGGGTAACGTTTCCGTGAAGGGAACGGAAGTTCGGGCGGACATTGAAGGTGCCAGAATTTTGCTGGCGGAAGACAACAAAATCAACCAGATGGTGGCTTCGGAACTGATGCGAATGCTGAATGTGGAATTGACGATAGCGAACAACGGGATCGAGGCGGTGAAGGCGGTGCAGCAGACGGAGTTTGATTTGATTCTGATGGATATTCAAATGCCGGAAATGGACGGGTTGACCGCAGCGGCGGCGATTCGGAACTTGGACAAGCCGGAAGCCAAAACCATTCCGATTTTGGCAATGACCGCTAATGCGATGGACACGGACTATCAAAAAAGTATGAATGTCGGCATGAACGATCATTTAACGAAGCCGATTGATCCTGATAAACTGCGGCTGGCATTGGAAAAGTGGATTCGGCGGTAAACGGTGCGGTTAACTAGGCTGCCCGGCAATTCGCTTGCAATTCCCGGATTACTTCGGCTAACTGTTTGCTTGAACCGGCGGTTTCCGATGCGGATTGACCGCTTGATTGAGTCAATGCGGCGGCTTGATTCAATCCATGGGAAATCTCCTGAACCTGCGCCGATTGATCTGATGATGTTGCGGCAATCTGCGAGACCAAACTTGTTGCTCCGTCAATCAACTTCGTGATTTCGTCCAATGCCGCTGCCGTCTGATTGGCGATATTCGCTCCGCCGAGTATTTTTTCATTGCTCGATTCAATCAACTCCGCCGTTTCCCTTGCGGCTTTTGCACTCCGGCTGGCGAGATTACGCACTTCTTCCGCAACAACTGCAAAGCCCTTTCCGTGCTGCCCCGCTCTTGCTGCTTCCACGGCGGCATTCAACGCCAAAAGATTGGTCTGGAATGCAATTTCGTCAATCGTCTTGATGACTTTCTTCATCTGATCCGACATTTTGCAGATATTTGTCATGGACTCCACCATATCTTTCATCTGTTTTTGTCCTTTCGATGCCGCCAGTACCGCATCTTTTGTGTACTTGCTTGCCTTCGAAGCGTTCTTGCCGTTGCACTCCGTCAATTCATTTGTTTTCGTTACTAACTCCGTCATTTCGCCGAGCCGTCCTGCCGACTGCTCAATCCCTGTTTGCAATGCTGCGGCTGCGGAAACAATTTCATCTGTTTCCTGCTGCGCCTGCACGATGATCCGGCTGATAGACGACAACTGCTGCGAAGCACGCGTCTGAAACGAAATATCCGAAAAAATCTGTACGCTGCCGACTTGATTTTGACGCATATCCGTCAACTTTGCCGAGCGGATTTCATAAGTAACATTGCCGATCATTTCTGTTGCAATAACACTGTTCTTATTTTGCAGCGATTTGAGAGAGGATTCGGCAATGCTGATTTTTTTATCGTTTGCCGATTTGTTTTTGACCTGCACAGAGGCATCGGCATCGAGCAGCAATACCGGTGAACTCAAGGTGTCGAGGATTTGCTGTTGAACCTGATTGTGATATTCCGACCGGTTTGTTAACGATTTCTGCCAAAAATACGCAATCACAAAAATCAAGACGAAGGTTGCCGCAAACACAATCCGGTGAATACGCCGGTTCCTGATGAGATCGGCAGACATGCTGTTTTGCCAATCGGTATCGGCATCGAGGATCGTTTTTTCCAAATCGGTTTTTGCTTTCTCAATTTTCTTGGTTTGCTCTTCAAATTGCTGCTGCAATGTATTGATCGGCGCATAGAGAGTGCTGTTCGGTACTACCAGTTGGACTTTCCATGTGTTGCCGAGAAGGAAAAAAGACGTTTCCAAGACGGTTTCGGTTTTGCGGTCGAACAGAATTGCCTGACTGCCGATTGTTTCTTTCGGATCGCTGCAAGCGGCCATTCTGCCGTCCGGCGAAATAAGATACGCTTTGCTGCCTTCTTTCAGCAGCGGATTTTCCGTAACAATTTGTTTCATCACTGCACCGACGGTTTCCGTGTTGATATTTACGCCGCACACGCCGAGATTTTTGCTGCGGTAACGGATCGGCGAGGAAACGGAAATCAAATAACCGCTGCCTTGCTTATACGGTTCGGAAATGACGGTCTTTCCCGTCTGAATGGCTTTGATATATTCCGGCGATGTGTCGGGATTCGGAAATTCATCGGTCGAAATAGACGTGCCGGATGCTTTGCTGTTTGCGGAAAACCGGTCGTCTGTATTGACATTAAACGTCTTCGGTTCCCAGCATATCCATGCAGAATCAACAGACGTGTTGTGCTGAACGGTTTTGTAACTTAAATCTTTCAGGAACTCGCGTGATTCGGTTTCTTCTACAGTCGGCTGACCGATCGGAAGGTCGGAAACCGGCGGTGTTGTCTTTTCCGTTACGGTTTCAACTTTCAGTTCTTCCGTTTTAGGTTCTTCTTTGACAGGTTCCTCTTTCTTTTCCGTTACGGTTTCAACTTTCGGCTCTTCCGTTTTAGGTTCTTCTTTAACAGGTTCCTCTTTCTTTTCCGTTATGGACTCAACTTTCGGTTCTTCCGTTTTTGGTTCTTCTTTAACAGGTTCCTCTTTCTTTTCCGTTACGGTTTCAACTTTCGTTTCTTCCGTTTTAGGTTCTTCTTTGACAGGTTCCTCTTTCTTTTCCGTTACGGTTTCAACTTTCGTTTCTTCCGTTTTTGGTTCTTCTTTAACAGGTTCATCTTTCTTTTCCGTTATGGTCTCTACTTTCGTTTCTTCCACAGCATGAACAGGCGGCAGAACTTCCTCGACAAGCATCGTGCTGTTGTCAGGGCATGCGGCTGCCGGCTGCGTCTGCTGACCGTTGTTTTCCTGTCCGCCGGCAGGCGTGCGATCTGCATCCGTACCCGCTGCTCGTGCAATCCGGTAATCCGGCAGGTCGGACGGCGTAATGACAACGGTTTCCGGCGTTTCGTGCTTACTGCTGCGGACTGCCGTTTCTCTGCTCGCAACCCGCCAGTCATTGCCCGCGGTGCGTCCCTGACGGGATCGCAGGGTATACTCCTGCCGGTTCGCAACCGTCATATATTGCACACGGGTCGAAATCCGGTGCGGAACCGCCGCATCAGGAGCCGGTTTACGCAGTTTGCGATCAAGATTCAGTTTTTCCGCCGCACTCGTCAACGCCAACTGCTGAGCAATGTTAACATAACCTTCCCAATCGGCTTTTGTCCGCTGCGTAAGCGTTTGCAGCGTTGCTTTCATACCGGCATCAATCTGTGTTTGCAGAAGTTTTTCGGCAGATTCTCTCTGTTTGGCAAGGAGTTTGAGTTGCTCTTCGGTTCCTTGGGAATAGACCGGTTTGACAACTGAACCGAAAGGCGATACGCCCTCTTCAACAACGGCAAGATGAAGTCGGGCGGCACTTTCGGTCTTCCAAACAGCGTAAACGGACAGAAGAACGGCAACGCTGACGAAGACGATAACGGGCAGGGCAATTCCTTTGACTTTCATGGGATTCTTCGTTTGTTCGTATTATGCAGTGTAAAACCGCATAATTTACGTAATTTAGGCAGTATCCTATGAAAATGTTATCGTCATTCTATTTTTTGCAATTCATTTAATTTATGTATTTTTTGCAGTTTAACATGCGGGACAAAAGGGAACAAAACCGGACACAAACCGCCGGTTTTGTTCCCGCACGCTGCCTACCACTGCAATTTGTATGCGTCAAATACGGGGCCTTCGGTGCAGGTTCTTCGGTAATCCAGCGTGTCGTCGTTTTCCCGGTAGGGGACAACACAGCCGAAACAAATACCGAGTCCGCAACTCATCGGTGTTTCCAGCGAGACCGAGCAAGGCAAGCCGAGTTTTTTTGCCGTAAAAAAAACCGACCGGAGCATCGGCAGCGGACCGCAGGCGAGTATTTTTGTCAGTTCGCCGGCGTGATATTGCGGTTCAATTAAATCCGTCACAAGCCCGTGGTACCCTGCGGAACCGTCATCGGCGGCAATTACCGGTGTTATCCCCAAGCCGCGGAAATCGTCCATACATGCCGTTCTTGCCGCTGTCCGCACACCGTAAAGCAGGGTGATGCGTTCCCCTCTTTTTCGGGCATTTCGGCAGTACATCAAAAAGGGCGTTTGCCCGATTCCGCCGGCAACAAGGATTGTGTGTTGTACCGGTTCGTCCGAAAAGCCGTTTCCCAGCGGAAGCCAAAATTCGAGCGGATCATTCGTCCGTACTGCCGCAAGCAGCCGTGTCATCTTGCCGACTGTCAGATAAACGGCTTCGAATCGGTGTGCCTCCGCTAGGTACACCGCAAACGGACGTGCAAGCAGCGGATCGGTGCGGTTCGGAAGCCGGAGCATTGCGAATTGACCGGCACGAACTTCCGGCAGCGGTTCTTCGGAATCAATCGTGATCCGCCAAGTGTTTTCAGCGATTGGGACATTACGGACGACGGTTCCTTTGCTGTACCGGATCGTGCGGCGGGAGTGACAATGATGCATAGCAAAATAAACGGCTGTTCCGGCGGGTGAATGCACCACCTATCTGCCCTATTTTATCCGATACGGCAAACAGGCACAATAAAGGTTGCCGTCTTTTTTT
>JAIRPZ010000082.1 GCA_031256755.1 Planctomycetaceae bacterium | reverse complement strand
AATGTTGTTGAACGCAACTTCCGTAAAATAAAGGAGTTTCGGAGAGTGTTCACCCGATACGATAAACTCGATGAAACCTATAACGCTTTTATTGCACTCGCAAACATCGCTATTTATCTGAAAAATTAGCGTCAACACGACCTAGGGCATTGCCGGTCTTGCCGCTCTGCGGAGAAGAAAACGATAATTAGAGAGACGGCAGATTGCTGCCGTCTGCTGTCTGATGCCTGCCGTCTTTCCTCTGCCGTCTGATGCCTGCAAACTAACTGCTGCCCGGCAAGCCCTGTCTTCCGCGATCGTTTCTGTTTTTCACCCTGACGGTGTCAAGAGTACGCACACAAAGTTTGGAACGGATCAATGATCTAGATTTTCCGTACAACAATTTTGTATCCGGTTACCGAGACAACTTCCACAGGATTGTCCCGTTCAATCAGCGTGCCGTCCGAAACCGCATCGTATAAGTCCGCACCGATACGGATTTTTCCCGCCGGCACAAGCGGCGTTGCCGAGTGTCCCCGCTGTCCCGCAAGATGATCATAATTCGCTAAACGTTCCGTATCCTGAATGACCGCCGCATCTTTCGGTTTGTTCACTCTGTCCAGCGTTTTCGACAAGAGAAAACCCAGCAGCAATAAACTTCCGCCGGCAGCGACAAAAACGCCCAGCGCATGTTTCATTTGCTGATATTGATACGAATTCTGCGGAATGATAAACGTCTGACTCGCCAGCACCAGCGAGACCACCACCGCAATGATGCCGCCGATGCCGAAAATTCCAAAGCCGGGAATCACAAAAATTTCAAGAAGCAGACACGCCGTTCCAAACAGGAAAAGAGAAATCTCCAGCCAGTTTGCCGTGCCGCCTAAAAAAGCAAGCCAAAAGAAAAAAAACAACGCCGCAATCACAAGAAACGATCCGATTCCTATGCCGGGAAACATGCCTTCAATGAGGAGTCCCGCCCACACAAGGTATAAAACCATAAAAACGGTGTCCGGCGATGATAAATACTGTACCAGTTGATCTGTCCAAGCCGGTTCAACGAGCATCGGATCGGCTTCCAAACCGTACAGCATTTTGAATTCGGCAAAGTTCTTCGCTGTCCGGTCTGCCAAGAATTGCACGCCTTTCCCTTGTTCGATTTTTAAGAGTTGCCCCTTCGGTTTGACGGTTCGCTTTTTTGTCCAATTTTCTTTGTTCGGCATTTCCGACCATTCTTCTTCCGAAAAATATTCTAACGGGCGGCTGCCTTCCGCTTTGATATTTTCCCACTCGCAGATTTCGATCTCCGGATCAGCGAAAGCAGCATAAACCGACCACGACCGTGCGGCTTCTTTGGCAAGCGATTCTTTGATCATCCGCCGTGCATCGGCAATTTGATTTGCCGAAAAGACCGCTGCACCGTCATCGCCGAGAACCGCTGCGGGACCCAGGACAATTTCGCCGCATGCCGCTGCAATCAGTGCCGCATCCGATCTCGCCTCTTTCGGAATATAAGCCGCCGTCCGCACCTTTGCCGGATCAATTTCTGTAACAAGAAAAGAGGCAAATGCCAAACTTGCCTCAAGATCGCCGCCGGGCGAATCAATATACAGACATAAAAAATTAACGTTGTTTTCTTTATTATTAAGATGATTTTGGATACTCCGCATCACCGTACCGGTTTTATCGGAATTGATCAAGCCGATCACATCAACCCGGACTGCATGTCCCGTTTCGGACAAAACCGGCGTAATTTTCAGATCATCCGGTTTTAAGCCGAGACCGCGTGCGGCAGCCGTTTTGTCATTGGCAATAAGATCGATGAGATGAATCTGCCGGGCAAGTTCGGCGGTAAAAATCCCCTGCTGACCGGCAGGAATCAGGACAGTTTTTTCGGCAACGGCAAGTGCGTTTTCCGCTTTATCCGTATTGGAAAAGACCGTACCGGATTCCGTTTCGATTTGCAGAAGCGGCAGAGCGGGATCAACCATTTTCGTAACAATATCAACCGGCAGAGCGCGGCGGCGTGCAATTTCGGTGTAGGCGTGCCGGATGGTATCGGTGATTTGCGGTTCATCAATGCAGGCGGCACCGAATTCCGCATGATCAGCAAGAATCCGCTCTTTGCAGGCGAGTGCCGCAAGAACAGCGTGTCCCTGTACGGACTGCGGCATGAAAGCGGCAAACCGGATGTGCTGATATTTTTCGCTGGTCAATAGCGAAGCGAGTTCATAACAAACGCCGAAAGAACTTCCGCGTCCGAACATATCGGCATCGGCGGGAATACGGAATTGAATAATGACGGTTTCTGTGCCGGGAGCAAGCCGTTCCAGTGTTTTTGTTACGGAACGGGCTGTTTCCGCACGGATCGGCAATTCCACATCCAGCAGCACGGCTTCAGCGGAAACTATCACCGGATAAAGCAAAAAAAGAGAAAAACAAAATAAACAGACGTTTCGTAAAGGAATACTCATCGGAACGGTACAGGGTTAGCAATAATGACAACGGGAATGAAAAAAGGAAAGATGACGAATTATACCATATTCCGGGCAGCACCGGAATTTTCACACTGAATTTTCGTGCCGGAATGTTCACATCGAATTGCCCTTGACCGTTTCAGGCGGAATCGCTACGCTCCTCGCACAACCCTTTCGGAGGATTTATCATTTTTTGCCCTTATGCTGAAAATCGGAATTATCGGAGCCGGACGTTTAGGATCGTTTCATGCTAACAAAGCCGCTGCTCACGGCAGCGTTGAACTCGTCGGCATTGCCGACCCCAATGATGCGGCACGGAAAAAAATTGCCGAAAAACACCGCATTAAAACATTTGCTTCCTTCGATGACATGCTGCCGCTGACCGATGCGGTCATTATTGCTGCGCCCACGTTTCTCCATTACGGTCTCGGTTCCGCTTGTCTTGCTGCCGGAAAGCATGTCCTCATGGAAAAACCGATGACCGGTTCGCTTGCGGACGGACGCAAACTTGTCGAACTTGCTCAGAAACGGAATCTTGTGCTGCAAGCCGGACATGTGGAAGAATTTAATCCTGCGTGGATAGCGGCAAAGAATGCCATACGCAGTGATTTGATGAACGGCAGTCCTTTGTTGGTTGATGCGGTGCGCACCAGCGGCTACACTTTCCGCAGTACCGATATTGGTGCGGTTTTTGATATGATGGTTCACGATATTGATTTGGTTCTTTCTCTTGCTGCTGCTCATGTTCATGCCGTTGATGCGATTGGATTTCATATCCTCGGCGGACAGAATGAAGATGCGGCTCATGCGCGGCTGCGGTTTGACAACGGCTGCGTTGCCAACTTATTTGCTTCCCGTGTTGCGGAAAAGCCGGAACGGAAAATGCGGATCACAACGGCGACTGCAACGGTCAACATTGATTTTGCCGCACGGACAACTTCATGTTATCGTGCGGATGAAACGGTCCGGCAGGGGCGATTTGCGCCGAACCGTATTTTGCCGGATTCTGTCCCGTTGATTGCGCCGACATTTATGAATGATGCATTTCATTCCGAGACAGCCGTTCATGAAGAGGTTGATGCTCTTGCGGCCGAGTTGGATGATTTTGTCTGTTCGATTGCGTCTGGGAAGTCCCCGCGGGTTTCTGGCTGCCGTGCATTGGAGGCGGTTTCCGTTGCCGAAACGATTGTCAAGTCCATTTCCTGTGTTGTTCCGCAGCCCATACGCCGGGCAGCGTAACTCTGCCGTTTTTTGTCTTACGGCAGATTGACGAGGACACCGATGCGGGTGCCGGTGTGGTTTCGCAAGATGTCTTCCGCTGTTTCATTGGCGACAGGACGTAGCGAACTGTCGCCAAGCAGGAAAGCAGAGGGCAACGGTCTGTCTCCCTGACTTTCGTTTTCGGTTCTTGTATGCTACAATACGGGTTTTTAATCGTCTGCCGCAAAAAAGTCCGTGAAGCGAAAAACAACAAAACAATCCGCAAAACCGGCGGGCAAAATAAAACGCGAATCACCGCCGCCGCCCGAAAAGCCGCTGCACTGGCTCGTCATTCACGGCGCACGGCAAAATAATCTGAAAAACATTACCGTCCCCTTTCCGCTCGGCACACTCTCCGCCGTAACCGGCGTAAGCGGAAGCGGAAAAAGTTCACTCGTCAACGAAATCCTGTGGGCATCGCTCGCCCGCTCTCTCCACCGCGCTTCCGTTCAAATCGGCGCACACGACCGCATCGAAGGCGTAGAATATCTTAATAAAGTCATCAAAGTCGATCAGCAGCCCATCGGACAAACGCCGACATCCAACCCCGCAACCTATACCGGCGTGTTCGATCAAATCCGGGAAATTTTTGCCCAACTGCCGGAATCAAAAGTACGCGGTTATTCCGCACGCCGGTTCAGTTTTAATGTCCCCGGCGGACGATGCGAAAAATGCGAAGGCGCAGGACAACTCAAAATCGAAATGCACTTCCTGCCGGATGTGTGGATCACCTGCGATGCCTGCGGCGGAAAACGATACGATGCCCAAACACTGGCAGTACAGTTCCGCGGAAAAAACATTGCCGATGTGCTGGATATGACGTGCAGCGAAGCCGCAGAACTGTTCGGCAACATTCCGTATATCCGGCGGACAATCCAAACACTTTGCGATGTCGGTTTGGATTACATTACGCTGGGGCAGTCCGCTCCGACACTTTCCGGCGGAGAGGCGCAGCGGGTTAAACTGGCTGCCGAACTGGCAAGACCGGATACCGGACGAACTCTTTATCTGCTGGACGAACCAACGACCGGCTTGCATTTTGACGATCTGCAAAATCTCTTAAATGTGCTGCACCGGCTTGTCGATCTCGGCAATACAGTCATTGTGATTGAACACAATCTGGATATCATTAAAAATGCGGATTGGATTGTTGACCTTGGTCCCGAAGCGGGTCATGAAGGCGGCTGTCTGGTTTTTGCCGGTACACCGGAAGAACTTGTCGAAACCGCCGTTTGCCGTCCGCCGGCCGCAGCAAAGAACGGAAAACGCCGTCCGCACGATCCGCCAAATTCTGCCGTCTGCTCTCATACCGCACAGGCATTGCTGCCGGTATTTGAAAATGCCGCATTTGCCGACCGGACACACGAAAAGCCGGCAGCCCCGCCGCCGGCACAAGCAAAACTGACCGATATTCCCGAACTGGGCAGCGATGTACAGATGCCTTGGGAAAAAGACGGACGGCGTTGGCATACAAAAGACCGCGTCAGCCGCAGCGGACAGCCGATCTGCTGGGACGGACAAATCTTGGAAATGCTGGTCGCCCGAATCGAACAAACAAAACTGTTGACCGTAAATTGGAACAGCCGGAGTGTCGTCGAAATTACCGGTCCGATCAAAACGGCGGGCTGGTTTTTGCACGCGTTGACCAGCGAGGAATATCTGCTGAAAGTGAAAATCCGTGTACCGCGGAATACCTTTAACAAAACGGCACTGATTCAGCGTCTTGATTTGAAACCGCTGAATGATATTGAGGAAATTCCGCTTTACGGAATTGAGCCGCGGGTTCGGGTTTCGCAAAAAGGGAAGTTTCAGGAAATTGAATTGAAAATTGCCGGCATCGCTGAAATTGACCGCAAAGAATTTTGGGACTTTTTGGATATGTCCGTTGAGGAGTTTGCCCGGTTTGAGGAAAAAGTGAAACCGGCGGATTTAATGCCATGGAAACTGCTCGGCGAAAAGTGGCATCATTTACCGAAAGGGTTGATTGGCGGAACGAAATTGCATTGGGATATTTCGCTGGTAAAAGATGCGTTTGATTTAATTAACGGCATTGCGCCGGATTTGCGGAGTGTGATGACCAACAAGGTGATGGTGTCCTTCCGCCGCCGCAAACGTGCAGGGCGGTCATCGGCAAACACAGCGAATCGCAACTTGCCTGTTGCGGTTGTTCACACAAAACGGGTCGATGCGCTGTATATTGAAATTTATGTTGCCAAAAACTCGGTAACGCTGGGACAAATTCGGAATATCGGCAAGGAACCGTTTGTGATCGGCAGCCATGCCGGTTATGACATTCTGCTGTTCAAGTTCACCGAAAAAAAAGAATTGAAAAATGAACAATTCCAAAAACTTTTGCGGGAAACATTAGTTTTTTGACATTCTGTCCGGCGCAGCGTTTTGCTCTTGCCGGAATCGGCAAAAATCGTTATTGATTGATTATGCTCTCCGGTTTTTGCCGATGAAGGAAGGTGGATTGCGGCAGCACTTTTGCCGCAGCATTCCAACATTCACACGGGCAGCATTCACACGGCGGGCGAGGATATGTCAAAACGGGAAAAGAACCGATTTATGGATATGACGGTATTTCGGAATCCTGAAAAAACAGGAGAAGCCAATCAGAAAGAAACTGTGCCGGAGCCAACGAATCCGGTCCTTCCCGCCGATTTCAGCGGGACCGAAAAGAAAGAATCCTTTTTTGCCAAATTTTGCGTGAAAATTCGGGATGCTGCCCAAAAAATGCGGACTTGGTGCGGCGGCGGCTTGCCGGCAATCCGCCGTTGTTGTTCTTTGTTCCGGCTGCCGAAGTTCCAACGGTTTCTGTTCCGCAAGAAAGATGCCGAAACGGCTGTTCCTGCCGATGACTTTAGAGAAGAAGAAATGACAGCATTGCCGAAATGGTGGAGCATCGGCATAAAATTCGCCGCTGCCGCTGCCGTTGTCCTGATGTTAACGGGCGGTTATGTTCTTTACCGCGGAATCATCGGCAGGACTGTACCGGCGGCGGAAGAACCGGTTGCCGGCATTGCGTCCGAACCCGATCAGGAGAGTGTGCAAAATCGGCCGCCGTTGCCGGTTGCTGCACCGCCTTCGATGAATTCCCTTTCGATCGGTTCGGATTTGGCAGCGTCTCCGGCAGAAGCAAAACCTGTGATTGCGCCGGTGAGTGTTTCTCCGGCAGACGCAACAACGGCGGCTGCGGTTCCTGACGACAAGGCAGTATTGGCTCCGCCTTCCGCATTACCGGCGGCACCGTCCGTTCCCGCACCGGCAATCGCTGCCGCAGACCCTTTTGCCGCCGCGGAAAATCTGCCGGAACCGCCGCTGTCCGATCCTAAACCGGAAAATATGCCGGAACAAAACAAGACGGAAACCGCCGAAACGGCTGCCGCAACGCCGCCGATACCCGAAGCGTTGCCCGCAGACAAACCGCCGGTTTCTCCTACGCCTCCTGCTCCTCCTATTCCTCCGGTTCCTGCCGAATTGCAGGCGGGGATGCAGGAACTTGTTCCGCTGGAACCGAATGTTGTTGCAACTGCGGAAACATTAAAGCCGCTGACTGCACTGGATTCTCCCATTCTTTTCGCATCCTCTGCGGTGCCGGCGGCAGCGGAAAGTCCGGCGGCGGCGAAAACGGCGGATCGTTATGATCCGGCAAACAAAGTCAAAAAGAACCACACGCCGAACCGCAAACCGACACCGCCGAGCGTTAATGAAGCCATTACGCCGACAGCACTGGTGCAAACTGTGCCGATTATTGAGCCGGTTAAGGAAATCATTCCGAAGATTCCGCATACCGGTACGGTGCAGGATGCGCCTCGTCCGGCACTTGCGGTACCGGTGTCTTCTATGCCGGTTGCCCCGCAGCCGGTGCAAGTCCAAACAACGTCTGCCTATGCAAAGGAATCTGTCCCGCTTATTCCGAAAGACCGCCCGGCAGAAACGGCGAATGTTGTGACTGTTCCTGAACCGGCAGCCGATGAATCAAAAACTTTACCGATGGGTATGCAACTTCGGGAACATATTCAGGAATTACGTGCGGAATCGCATCCGCAGACGGAAGAGCGTCCCGTTGCGGCACGGCTTGATACTGCCGAAACAGCCGAACCTGCTTTGCGTTACACTCCGAAACAGACGCGTTCATCCCTGCCAGCCGAACCGGCGGCAGCGGCACCGTCCGTCGGGACATTTGCCGTTTCCTTATTGCCGGGCAGCGATGAATTGAATCCGCAGTCCGAAGAGATTGCGAAAGCGTTGCCGATGCTGGCATCTGCGCCGCAAGCCGTTATGGATGTTCCGCTGCCGGCCTACCGGACAACCGCTTCTCCTGCACCGGCAACACCTGCGGTGACTTCCCGCTCTGTGAACCGCGAGGCAGGGCTGACGTTCCGAAACCGGATGGAAAATGAGCGGAAAACGGCGGTGAAGTATATTGTGCAGGAAGGGGATACAGTTTTCCGGCTGGCAACGGACAAATTGAATGATACGGCACGGTGGCGAGAGATTGTGGCGATTAATTCTGACCGGATTCAGGATGTCCGGCGTTTGCAGCCCGGTATGGAAATCCTTCTTCCCGCGACCGTCAGCGTCAAGTAATCGGCTACGGACTGCCGATTTCCCGTCCGGCGGGGGATGCTCGCCAGAGAGAGGGAGTGAGCAAGCCGGAAATTCGAAGCGTGATGGTCTTCGAAGTGTCCGTAAATTGCGTGACGGCAAATGCCGCTGCCGAAGGGTTCGTGTCCAACGCCGCCGATTTCAAACGCCGGAATAACCAAGGAACAGCCCCCTGATCCGCCATCGCCTTGCCAAGTTCGTGTGCCGAATAAACGAAAAACAAATCCTGTACCGGCTTTTGCTGTTTCGTTTCCATCAGGGCTTCGACCAGCACTTTTTCCGGCTGAATCCCCTGTCCGACCGCAAAACAAACGGCATCGTGCCGCACTCCGAGAATCAGCCGCGTTTCCCGATTCGCCCATTTCGGCGGCGTAACACCTTTGATCAGCGGGTTCTTGATGAAGTCCCCCGCCCGAAAAACCACACTCGTCAATCGGAATCCTTCCGATTCGGCAAAATCTTTTTGGACATTTTTCGCGTATAAATCGGGAAATTCGGTTTTCATCTCCTCGAAAATCTTGTCAAACGCCTCTTGAAAACGTTTCCCTTCGGCAATTTTATAGGCGGTCAACAATCCATGTTCCTGCGAAATTGTCGTTGCACCGTCGAATTGTCCGCTGCGGATCGCACCAATCAACGCCCAGTAGTACGCCGTTCCGATTTGCCGAAAAAGATGTTCCAGTTTCTGCGGGTCTGTTTTGGGCGGAGAGTCAGGCAGAGAACCCTCTGCCGTCTGTTGTTGACCGTCTGCCGTTTTTTCTTCCGATAATTTTTTACCCAATATTTCGTGAAGAATAATTTCCAGTTGCGTCTGCTGTGTTTTCGTGAGCGGCATGACGAAATGCGAAGCGAGAATAGCCCCGTCAGGATGATAAAATCCGTGCAGCATACTTCCCGCATTACGCCGTTCTTGCAGAAGTTTGGCTCGTTCCGTTTTCGGCTTCACGATCTCTTTTTGTACGAAAACGTAATCATTCCGCGGTTCATCATAAGAAACGGTATATTCCAGCATATCGGCTTGTTCGGCAAGCGACCGGAGATAACCGATACTTAACCGGGCAAACGCTTTGTCGAGTTCCGTTTCTGCCTGATTGACGGCGGTCATCTCGCCGAATGTCAACGCGGCTTGTGCGGAAACCGGAGGCAGATTTTGCAGATCGAACCGGGCTGCCAAAAGATATTGGCGGTCAAGCCCTTGCAGCAGCGTTGCCGGATTGTCCGGCAGCGCATTGAGTTGCGGTTCGGCAGCAATAAAAACCCAGCCGTTGTGTTCCTGTACATAAAGCCGTCCCAAAGCCCAGCGGAAAACGTCCTGCCGGATTGCCGTCCGTCCGTCCGCAAGTTGTTCGGTGTAATTGTGCAGAAATTTTTTACCGAGTTCGCTGTTCAGATTCATCGGTGTAAACACAAGCGGATAAACGAGAACGCCGTCTGTTTGCAGCATTATGCCGAGCGGCTGTTTGGTATCAAAACCGCGTCCGGCGATTTTTTCGTACAGTCCGAGTGCAAGATTGAGCAGTACCGGTTCGTCATCACTTCCTTTATCAAGCCGGATTTGTTTGGCGGTGATTTGAACAACGCGTTTGAATTCATCGAACCCGGTGCAGGAGATGATCACGACGGGCTTGAGTTCTTTTTTTGCATCTGTATGACCGATACCGGCGACGGACTGGACGATGCCGAAAATCCGATCCAAAGCCCGCCCGTCTCTCTGCACGATGCGTCCTTCTTGAGCGGGGGGAATGGATTCCCGGTTCTCTTTGTTTGGTTTTTCGCCGGGACCGACCCGGTAATTGGGTTGATTGAAGGGAGGAATTCGTTCTAACAGCCGCCTGCCGGGTTGGGCGGAAACGGTACTGATGATCCACGTAAACACGAACAAAGTCAGGGCAATCCGTTGCATTGCAGAAATAGGGGAAAGAGAAATAACCATTTGGTCTGATTTTAACGATTGTAAGAAAAATGCCGGCAAAATGCAACAGGGAGGAAAACAAAGGAGCGGGCGTTCGCCCGCTGGTGTCCTGCCGGACAGACAGATTTAATTGAAAATTGATAATTAAAAAAGAGTGAAACCTGCTCTGGTTTTGAACGCTTTTCTATTTTCTGCCAATAAACAGGTAGTACGGCATTCGGAAAAACGGATTCGGAAACCAAGGAATCCGCGTGAGACGTTCTTCAAAAAAGACCGGTTTGAATTTACGGAATAAATACGGTACGTGATCCGGCGAAGGAAAAACATTGTCGCAACCGAACCACGCGGGCCAAAAATTCCGTTTCATCCAACTGTGTTTTACGTGTCCCTCTGCCGGATACTTTCTCGAAACGTAAAAATCGACAATACCGATTTGTCCGCCCGGTTTCAATGTATTCCAAGCGTGGTCAACAGCGGCGAACCAATCGGGAATCATTGTCAGCGAATAGGAAAAAGTGACCGCATCGGCATTTCCCTCGCCGGGCAGAAAAACAGTGGCATCGGCTTCGGCGGTCTGAACGTTTTTCCAGCCGCTGTCGGTAATCCGCCGATCCGCAACTTGAAGCAGCGAACCGGCAAGATCAACAACATAGACCTTCTGCAATTTATCCAGCGTATCGCCGAAAAAATGGAGGTTTGAGCCGGTTCCGCCTCCCATATCCAGCCAAACCGTATTTTCGTAAGGGGCGAGTTCGAGCATTTTTTGCCAGAGGTCTTCTCTGCCGCGAAGCAGGCGGCGGCGGAAATCATCATAATCGGCGGCTTGCCCGCGGTAGAAATTGTTCATTCTTTCCGCATGACTTTGACCGCGGACACGGCGCAGTGCCATGTGATAGAGAATGCGTAAATCGCCGAATAAACCCATTGAATAACCCGATAACCGTTTCGATTTCTCTGATTATGACTGATCCTTTATCCGCTGTCAATGGCGGCAGCGGACTTCGCAAAGAAGGACCGGCATGCTTGACATTGCGGACACTCTGCCGATAATAGCATCCTATTGCAGCGGGAAAAACGGCGGACGTTTTGACCGCTCTTCACCAATTATCATGGAACCGTTTATTCGTCATACAGGATTGGTCGTGCCGATGGACAGAAATGATGTCGATACCGACCAAATCATTCCGAAACAATTTCTGAAACGAACCGATCGTACCGGATTCGGTTCCGTCGCCTTTTATGATTGGCGTTTTTTGAACGACGGTACATCGCTGAATTCCGGTTTTATCCTGAATAAACCGGAATATCAGGGAGCGGACATTTTACTGACACGGAAAAATTTCGGCTGCGGTTCCAGCCGTGAACACGCTCCATGGGCGTTGATCGGATTCGGTTTCCGCGTCATCATCGCCGCAAGTTTCGCCGACATTTTTTACAACAATTCGTTCAAAAACGGACTTCTTCTGATCCGGCTGCCGGAACAGAAAATCGCCGATCTGTTTGAATACGAATCGAAGAATGTCCCGCTGCGTCTCGCTGTCGATCTCGAAAAGAAAACTCTTGCCGCCTGCAATGCGTCCGGCAGTCAGCATTTACAGATGAGTTTTGATATTGAAGAATTTCTCCGGCAACGCCTGCTTTGCGGACTTGATGAAATCGGAATGACCTTGCAATCCGAAGCGAAAATTGCCGCTTACGAAAAGATGCAGGGCATTATTTGAAAACCGTTAACCTCCGTTAACTAAAGAACGGGAAACCAAAAGGTTTCCCGCCCATGTTTCGCCCGTTCACAAAAACAAGCCCGTTAACAACCCTCTCCGGCGGCGTTAAAATCCGAACCAACTGCGTTTTCCCTGCGTGGATTTTTCCTTCGGGAACACAATGCCGGATTCCTGCATCGCCCGCAAATAATCGCCGGTGATCGCAAAAACCTCATCAAGATAGAAATCATGCTTAATTTTTTTGTCCTTGTTAAGCATATCTTCCAACTCTTCCCGTTCCCATTCGTCCGCATTAAACTTTTTCACCTCTTCCATATACTTTTGCTCGTTCAGCGATGCCGATCTTTTTGCCCGGACTTCTTTGTACGCACTGATCTTGTCGAGAACTTTGGCAAAATCTTTGACATCTTTGATCCGATCATTGGAACGCTTCTGCAAATTGGCGGTCATCTGCGGCGTTACATAAACGGTTTTCGGTGCGGAACCGGGTGCCGCAGCAACGGCTTTCAGCGTCAGCGCATTATCCAAATCGGCTTCGCTAATATCTTCCATCACATCGGTAAGCGACGGCAGCACAACGTCCGCTTCCACGCCGATCCGCTGCGTTGAAACGCCGCTGGGGCGGTAAAAACCCTGAATCGTGATTTTTCCGGCTCCATAAACCGTTCCCATGCCGTTCAGACCGCTGAGAATACGCTCGCTCAAATCGGCAACGGTCTGAACAGTGCCTTTGCCGTGCGTGGTGCTGTCGCCGATAATCAAACCGCGTTTGTAATCCTTAATCGCTCCGGCAAAAATTTCACTGGCACTCGCACTGAACTTGTTTGTCAAAACAACAAGCGGTCCTGTCCATTCGCAGCCCGGATTCGGATCAACGCGAACCTGCGGACGGGCGTTTGCCTCATCTTTGGTCTGCACAACCGGTCCCGTTTCGATAAACAAACCGGTCAGTTCAATCGCTTCGTGCAGCGAACCGCCGCCGTTTGACCGCAAATCAACAATCACCGCATCGACATTCTGTTCCACAAACTGCCGCAGCATTTTCTTGACATCGGACGAAGCCGACCGGACATTCGGATCGCGCCGCCGCATGGCTTCCATATCGAGATAAAAATCCGGCAATTCGATCATACCGATTTTGTAAGGAGTTCCGTCGGGCTTTTTACCGGCAGCGATCACGCTGTTCCCTTTGTTGTCCTTATCGGCTTCAAACGAGTCCGATTTGGCGGCTTGATCTTCGAGCGAAACCTCATCGCGGGTAATTTCGATGATTTTTGCCGGGACTTTTCCGTTAGGAAGAATTTCGAGACGGACAACCGTTCCCTTTCCGCCGCGGATCATTTTCACGACATCGGAAAGCCGGAAGTCCACAACGTCTTCGATTTTACCTTCTTTTCCCTGTCCGACACCCTGAATCCGGTCTTTGACGTGAACCTCGCCGGACTTATCGGCGGGACCGCCTTTAACTAAGTCCTTCACAACGACATAACCGTCTTCGGAAGAAAGCGTTGCGCCGATTCCCTGCAATTTTTTCCCCATCATCGTATTGAATGATTCGAGTGTTGACGGCGACATATAAGAAGAGTGGGGATCAAGCGAGCCGGCAACGGCGTTGAGATATAATTCCATCACCTCATCGTTTGCCGATTTTTTAATACTGTCCAGAACTTCACCGCTGCCGATCCGGCTTTCCAGCAGCATACGTTTTCGGAAACTGGTATAACGCCGCTTGAGCCGGTCAATCGGATCGCGTTCTTCGGCGGCTTCCGGTTCTTTGCCGTCTTTAACGGACTTTTCCCGTTTTTCCGCATCGGCAACCGCATCGGCTTTCATAATGAGGATTTCATTTTTCATACGTTTCCGCCAGCGGTCGTAGGCATCTGCCGGTGTTTTGGGGAACGGCTGCAATCCTTTTGCTTTCACAACGGTATCATCCAGTGTGAAATCCTTCGGTTTGTCAAAAATGTATTCTTCATCCAGCGTAAAGTCCTGCGGGGAGTCGAGGATTTTCGTGACCATCTCGACACGTTCTTTAATCCGGTCAAGGTAGCAGTTGTAAATTTCAAAGGCGGCTTTGATGTCCTGCGCCAGCAGCATTTCGCAAAGCCGGGTTTCATATTTGGCTTTGAAATTATCAATATCGGACTGATAGAAAAAGAGTTTTCGGGGATCGAGCGATTTGATATAAAGCCGCAGGGCTTCTTTGGAAATGGTTTTATCCAATTCGTGCTGCGAGATGTGCTGTGTTTGGAGCAATTTGGCGAAAGAGAAGGCGATTACCTTTTCGCGTATGCCCGGTGTCAGGGGGAGGAGTTGCGGGGCGGTCTCTCCGGCAGCGGCGGCAGGCAGCACCGCCGCTTTGGGGGGAGTCAGCGGAACATCGCGTCCCTGCCCTAAACAGAACGTTGCGGGAAAGAGAGCGGAAATAAACAGGATTTGGAGTAAGCGATTGACCGTCATCTGGAATTAATTTTTCGTAAAAGTGAAATCTTCTTGGAAAATGGACGAAACATGCCTTATTTTATCACAGATTGCCGCCTTGTGCAAGAGCACTGCCGGCGGGCGGAAGCGGGACAGCAAAAATAGCGGACGCGTACCGCTTTTTCTTCGTTTTTTATTTCCGGCGGGACAAAACGATGAGAATATATCCCGCACTCACCGCCGCGATGACAATGACCAAACTCCATATTAAAAATACGAAAACGCTCCGCAGCGTTGAATCGGCAGTTGCCGGCGGAGATAAACCGCTGCGATCTTTATTAACGAGACGAATTTGTTGTTCTTTAACATACTCTTGGTCTTCCTTCCGCAAGCCGGTCAGCGCAATGGTTGTCTGTTTGCCGTCCGGTTTTTCAAGAATCACTTCAATTACGCCGTCTTCCGCTGTTTCGGTGCCAATATATTTCGCCGCCGCCAGAAAAAGTTTGTCCGAAGATTCCCACTGCCGGTAATTCTTGTACGGAATGTTGATTTTGCAGAGAAGTTTCACTCGCTCTGCGAAAGGATAATCGTATTCCTC
>JAIRPZ010000250.1 GCA_031256755.1 Planctomycetaceae bacterium | reverse complement strand
AAAGACCTGATGCGGCGGTTGCAGCGTTTTACTGTGAATATACCGAAAGCAAACAAAGACAAACTTTTGCAAAGCGGTTTAATTCAGCAGTTAACGATTCAAGGCAAGAAATCGGATGTGTTAGTGCAGTACGGTAAAGATTGTTATTCCGAACAGTTTGGTTTGGACTTGCAAAAACAGGAGTTCTCGGCTGCGGAATGTGTGTTGTAATTTCAACCGGAATCTTTTATAATTCCCGCAACGTCAAAGAGAGACAACAAGGAGAACAAAATGTCACGCGGTTTTTGGCTTGAAGTATCCGGCAACTTTGCCTGTTTTACCCGACCGGAAATGAAAGTCGAGCGGGTGAGTTATGATGTCATTACGCCGTCTGCCGCAAGAGCAATTTTCGAGGCAATTTTTTGGAAACCCGCAATTTATTGGATTGTCAAAGAAATACAGGTTCTCAAGCCGATTCATTGGATTTCTGTCCGGCGGAATGAAGTGGCAAAAGTTGCGTCCAAAGGAAGCGATGGTATTTATATTGAAGATGAGCGGCAGCAGCGGGCAGGACTTTTTCTGCGGGACGTGAAATACCGTTTGCGCGGCGAGTTCGTTTTTATTCCGCCGGAAAAGCGGCAGAAAAGCCGATTTCCTGTACCGGAGTTTCTTTTGCAAACGGATTCGGAAGAATATAAAGATTGGCAGGAATACCCGAATCATGAAAACCGCAAAGACGAAACGGAAGCAAAATATGCGGCGATGTTTGAACGGCGGGCGAAAAAGGGGCAGCATTTTACGAAGCCGTATTTGGGCTGCCGGGAGTTCGCTGCCGATGTGACTTTAATTGACCCGGCAAAGAATCCTGCGGAACCGGTTAAAGAAACCTGCGACTTGGGCTGGATGCTTTACGATTTGGATTATTCCGACCCGCTGGACATTAAACCGCTGTTTTTCCGTGCAGAAATGAAAAACGGCGTGATTATTGTTCCCGACCGAAACAGCGAAGAGGTGAAAGGATAAAAATGGACAAGAAAAAATTAGTCGAATTTATCGTTGCCGCCGTTGCTGATTTCGCCCGTAAAAAACAGATTCCGGTTAAAGATGCGTTTCTGTATTTACATGCTTATAAGGGAATGACTTACTTGTGCGAGTTTTACGAAGTGGGACATACTTTACCGCCGGCGATGACGGCGGAGGCGTGGTCTGAAATTTGCCGCCGAAACGGAGGAATGTTGCCATGACAACCATTGAATACTTACAATTTTTTGCGACCCGTGATATAATTTTGCGTATCATTGCCGATACCGGCGAAGACATTGAAACCGCAATGAATACGCTTTACACATCGCCCTTTTCGCCCTTTTTTGGCAAACTGCAAGACCCGGAAACCGGTCTGTATCGGAAAAGTGCCGGTTATTTGTATGATTTGTTCCGCACCGGAAATTTTAACACGCCGGAGGTTCAGCAATGATTTTGCAAGCCCTGAAAGAATATTACGACCGCAAGGCAGCCGACCCGGATTCCGGTATCGCCCCGCTCGGTTGGGAATGGAAAGAAATACCGTATGTTATTGTTCTCAACGCTGACGGTACACCATCCAATATCGAATCAACGATTGAAGGTTCCGGTAAGAGTAAAAAGACAAAACGTTTTTTAGTGCCGCAGTCGGTTGTCCGTTCAAGCGGCATTTCTGCTCAATTATTTTGGGATACCGTTGAATATACCGCCGGAATTGTCAGTACCGGACTTGCAGAGAAAAACAATAAAAAAGCAAGCGGTAAAAAAACACCGGAACAATTAGCGGAACGTGCAGCGGAACAGCATCGGCAATTTAAGGAAAGAATTGATTCGTTTTCTATTGCCGACGACGGCTTTACTGCGTTAAAGAAATTCCTTGAACTGCCGAATAAGAAAGAATTACTGGAACAATATGATACTTGGAAAGAACTTGATAAAGATGATACTTTTCACGTTTTCCGGTTGAAAGGACAAACCGGTATTATCACTGATTCTGAAACAGTTCAATCGGCTGTCAACTGTATTGCGTCAGATACCGCAACCGGCAGCGGCAGCAACGTCAATATTCGCTGTTTAATTACCGGTAAACAAGATGAGTTGGAATTAACACATGCGAAAATCAAAGGCGTTTGGGGCGGACAAACCATCGGCGGAAGTATTGTCAGTGTCAACTTTCCGGCAGCAGAATCTTTCGGCAAAAAGCAAGGTGCTGTTTCACCGGTCGGAAAACAAGCCGCTTCGGCTTTTGCCACCGCTCTCAATACGATGCTTGCAAAAGGTTCCAAGAACCGGCTGCAAATCGGCGATGCGTCAACCGTTTTCTGGGCTTCCAAAGAAACACTATTTGAAAATGAGTTCGGTATGGTCTTTGCAGATAATCCTGATGAAGGCGTTGAGGCAGTGCGGAGTTTGTATAAATCCGTTGAAAACGGAGCATTTGCTGAAAACGATGAGCCAGCGAAGTTTTACGTTCTCGGTCTTTCGCCCAACGCCGCCCGTATTTCCGTCCGTTTTTGGATAACCGCAACGGTGGCGGAAATGGCTGTGCGGATTAAAAAACATTTTGACGATTTGCAAATCGTTCACCGTGAATATGAAAAAGATTATCTCTCGCTTTGGCGGCTGCTTGTTTCAACGGCCGTTCCAGGCAAGACGGATAATATCCCGCCGAACCTTGCCGGTGAAACGATGCGGGCGATTCTCGAAGGAACCTGCTATCCCGAAACACTGCTGCAAGCGGTTATCCGGCGGATTCGTGCCGAACACGAGATAACTTATCCCCGTGCCGCTTTGATTAAAGCGTGTTT
>JAIRPZ010000069.1 GCA_031256755.1 Planctomycetaceae bacterium | reverse complement strand
ATAATTCGATTTGCCGGTCAGCCAAACGGGACCTCGTACTGGATGCGTATTTTACGGCACTCGGTCTGCCATGTACGGTTGCCGAAACCGATTCGATGACCGGTTCGTGGTGCGACTTTTTCACCGATTTAGATGCCGCCCGCATTTTAATTCGTAACAAAAAATTAACTTGGCGGCAATTTTTGACCCGTCTGCCAAGACCGGTTCAATTCGCTGTTTTTTCATGGGACGATCCGATGCCGTTCCTGTACTGGCTGCGGCGGCGCATCATTTCTGTCTGCCAAAAGATTTATCGCCGGAAATAAATTACATAATACGCCCCCTTATCGACAAACGTGGCGGCATGAAGTATAATGACCATTCCTGTTTCCTTTGTTACCACGACTTGATTTGATGCTTTGCCGATTATTTTTTACCGCTGCCGTATTGTTTTCCGCTTCTTTCGCCGCCGCACAAGGAACCGGTACCAAACCGCCCGTCCTCACCGGTTTCACTCCGCTCACCGAAAAAGAACTCCAAGCCGGATTTATCCGTGCGTTTGACGGTATCACCCCCTACGGATGGGGCGGGAAAACAGAAGTCAAAGAAGGTAAACTCTTCTTTACCGGCAAAACGTCCGAGACACCGTACCGGTTCTTTTTCCGTGCAGCCGATGAAAACATCCCGCAAAATACCGGCAACGGGATCTCTGCCGATAGTGCAAAATTGCGGCTGGAAGAAATGAAACCGATTTTTGACGGCAAAACGCTGACCGGCTGGAAACTTCATGGAAAAGCCGAAGCCGCCGTTGCAGACGGCACGATCCGATTGACCAACGGTTCCGGCTCGCTGGAATCCGAAGAAAAATACGGCGACTTCGTTTTACAACTGGAATATAAAACCGATAAACCGGTTAATTCCGGCGTGTTTTTCCGGTGTATACCGGGCGAACTAATGAACGGCTACGAATGTCAGATTTGCAATCATCCGCCGGAAGAAGATTACAAAAAATTCATCGGAACAGATACCGGCGGCATTTTCCGCCGCCAAGTCGGCAGAAATGTCGGACCGAAAGACGGGCAATGGAACTATTTGACCATTGCCGCCAAAGGAAATGAAATCGCGACTTGGGTCAATGGAATCCAAGTCACCGATTTCAAGGACGACCGCAAAAACGACCCGAATCCCCGCAAGGGATTGCGTACCGAAGCCGGCACGATCCAATTCCAAGGACACGATCAGACCACCGAGATATTTTTCCGCAACATTCGGATTAAAGCATTGTAATCCCGCCAACCAGTTCCGAGTGCCGCCTATCCTCCGAACCCGTTTTCCGGCAAGAGGTTACAAAAACTTTAACTTTTTTTTCATTTCCCGCCGCACTGGGGGGTTGACAAGTCCGGGAAAGCCCTTATAATGCTCGCAATTTTAGTTTTCAGAACGTTTCCTTTGAGTCAAACGCTTACAAAATATCCTTCCGGCGGTTTTCATGCCGCAGGAAAATTAACTCCGCCGGAGAAAATAAAACATGGCGGCGGAGGCGGCTTTCCCGTCATTCAACGTGAAGATATGCCGCCGTTGTTAAAACCGCCCATTTCTTGTCCGCCGCTTCTCGGCAATTCGCCCCGTTTAATAACGTGTTTTCTTTTGCCTCTCCGCACGTTATTCAAATTCCTTCTTTTGTTAACGTTGTTCATTACGTTATTGAATTTATTATTATTCTTCTTCTTCTTCTTTTGTTTTTGTCTCTGTTCTTTCTTTTATCTTTTGCTGCTTTGGCTGATACCGCTGTTAGGGCTGCTTTTATGGTATGCTTTTCAACAAAAGCGGAGAGATGCCGCCGCTTTTCTTGATGAAACCGGCGAATTGTCAACAACAGAAAATTAAGTTTACCGAAAAAAAGCAAAATTGATCTCCGGCGAAACAAAATTTTATCTCATATCATTGTATAATATCACCGGAAAATTTATAAACTCCGCCCCAAACCCGGCGGACAGCGAAATAAATATGCAGTTATTGATTAACGGTGAAACAAAAGAATTTCCGAACATCCGTTTTGTCCGCGAGTTGCTCCGGGAAATCGGATTAGCAAACCGCCCTGCCGCCGTAGAACGGAACGGAACCGTGATTCCGCATAAATCCTTTGACACCGCAGAACTTGCAGACGGCGACTCCCTCGAAATTGTCACTCTGGTCGGCGGCGGATAATGCCGAACTTATCGAATTTACCACTGTTTTCGCCCGCGGCTGCTGGGAATGTTCATCAACCGGCGGTATTTGGCAATCGTCCTTCGCGCAATTTGAATTCCTTCCTGCTGATTGAGAATGTCCACAATCGCATCATCGCTCAACGGATTTTCCTTGTCCTCGCCGTCAATAATTTCCTGCAACTTCAGGCGTACAACATCATAGGCAACATCTTCTTCACTGCTGTCGGATGTCTCTAAACCGCCGATGAAAAAACGGCGAAGCGGGAAAATGCCCTGCGGCGAAGTCATCCATTTTTCTTCACACGCCCGCGACACCGTGGTAATATGAATGCCGACCGTGTCCGCAATTTGCTGCATTTTCAGCGGTTTTAACGCATGCAGTCCCTTATCGAAAAAATCGGTTTGATGATCCACAATCGCCTGGGCGACTTTCAGCAGCGTCATCCGCCGCTGTTCAATGGCATCGAGCAGCCATTTCGCCGAACCGATGTTTTGCCGGATATAGTTCCGCGTCTCTTTGCTGGTCTCCTGTTTCTTTTTCAGCATGTCCTGATAATACTGGCTGATACGGAGTTGCGTTGACCGTCCGTTTTCCAAATGGACGGAATATTTTCCGGTGTCAATTTTTTCGACCACCACATCAGGAATCACCGCCGCTGATGCCGTTGTTCCGAAACCGGCACCCGGACGCGGATTAAAATGCCGCAATTCAGCCACCGCTTCCTGAATATGTTCCACATGCACGCCGGTTTCTCTGGCAATAATCGGCACCCGGTTCAGCGAGATGTTGCCCAAATGCGATTGGATAAGCAGCCGCAAAATTCGTGCGTGCGGCGATTGCGGGTCAATTTGCAGCAGCAGACAGTCCTGAAGATTTCTCCCGCCGACACCGGCAGGTTCGAGCCGCCGTACCAGTGACAAGGCCTCTTCCGCAAGTTTCAAATCTTCTTCGGAAGCATCTTCGCCGAGAAAATCGGATAATTCGTAAGGAAAATAGCCGCATTGATCAAGATTATTGATGATGCGCAGCGTCATTTCACGGAGATTGCCTGAAATATCAAACCAGCCGAGTTGTTCTTCCAGATGCGATTGCAGCGTTTCGCCCGGAGCGGGAATGTTGGAAAAAATATCGTTGCGGCGGTCTTCCTGTGCTTCAAGCCAATTTTGCGACCGCACCGGTGCCTCGTCAATCGTATCGGAATAATTGTTTGCAAAGTCATCGGCAACCGAAAATTCTTCGGTGGAAATGCCGTCCATTTCGGACTTTGCGAATTTAATTTCCGGTTCGATTTCTTGTTTCCGCAAAATGCCGGATTCTGTTCCGGCATCCTCGTTTCCTGCATGATCAAATTCGGGAAAAGGATCGGATTCGCTGCCGGAATCCGCAACGAGTTCGAGAACAGGATTTTGTTCCAATTCCTGATCGATTCTCTGTTCGAGTTGGAGCAGCGTCAATTGCAGAATCTCCATCGACTGGATCATCCGCTGTGCGAGGACTTGCCGCTGTTCCTGCCGCAATTCTTGACCGAGAGAGAGACGCACTGTTCCTTCTGCAATAATGAGTGACGGAGGGATCGATCTGCATTGTAATGAAATCCCGAAAGAAATGCAACAGCGGAAAATGCGTGCGGTCATTCTATAAAACTAATCACCGCAAAGTCATGGCAAGCATAAGCAGGAGAGGAGTTCTGAAAATATCTCCTCAAAACCGTCAAAACCGGAGTTATTTGACGCGGCGTACAGTTTATTTTTTTTTGCCATTTGTGAGTTGTTTTTTCATCACGGCAACCTATAATACCGCACAGCACGGAAGCAAAAAACGCTCATTTCGCGTGAAATGAATGTGAAAATACGAAGGATCGGTCAAGTTTACCATTTACTTTCTTAAAACGATGAGACGAATTTTTCCTTTTTTGATGATCATGGTCTTGATTTTGACGGGCTGTGAACCGGCGGATATTGCACCGGACAAACAGCCGCCGGCAGATCCGGTGCAGACGAGCGGTGCGTGGGATACCGCACGGTGGCTGGCGTGGATCAATTCCCGCACAAACGACCGGTTAAACGGAGACGGCTGGATTGGCGGAGTCGGCTATTCAGAGGAATCTGTGGCTGCGTTTTGCCACTGGGCAGGGGAATATTTCCCGCAGGGAATTCCGAAAAATCCGCTGGGACGGTCAGGTGCATGGCGGCAGAACACGCTGGCCGCAACAAAATCTTTTGAGTGGGCGGAGTATATGGAAAATAATCCTGCTGTGCTGGCAGCATTTCCGGGTGATTTTGATGCATTTTGCTTTTGGGCGCAAATATGGTTTGTTGATACGGATATGCCGAATATTCCGCCGAATGTTGCACCGGTGATAACGGCAGAACGTGCTTTCCGCAGAACAGAAACGGTTGTGCCGCTTTCTGACGGCAGCGGAGATCTGTCCTACACCGATGCCGGAATGAGCAGTGATTTGTTGTAGTTTCAACATGCAAGAACGGCTGTCCCCCTCGTTCCCCCCGCCGGAAAACTACCCCAAAAATAATTTCAACGTTGCCGGTTTGTTCGGACAGGATTCCTTCCGCTCCGCCTGCGGACGGCTGACAGGGCAGCGTTCCGGCAAAGGGTCGTCCGGCCGCGAATTGTTGTAGCACGAACTCTCCGGCGAAAAAAGACGCAAATGACGCAGCGGCAAAATCACATCTTCCTCGCACCGCTCCACACGCGGCAAACGCCGCTTCGACGCATACAGCGATAACGCCATCAACGGAAAATAAACCGAATAGTAGTGATACTTCAAGTAAAATACCTGCGGAAAACCCGTACCCGTGTATTCCGGCTCAAACCACGTGCCGTCCGCCCGCTGCCGGTCAAGCAGAAACCGAATACCCCGCCGCACCGCCGGTTCATCAATTTTCCCCGCCGCAATCAGCCCCATCACCGCCCAAGACGTTTGCGAAGCCGTCGGCGTTCCCCTGCCGCGCAATGCCGGCTCATCGTAAGTTTCCGGCGATTCCCCCCAGCCGCCGCCCGAATCCTGATGCGCCAGAAGCCAGTTGGCACCGGCTGCCACCGCCGGGTCCTCCGCCGGTACACCCACCGCCGATAAACCAGTCAACGCCTGCCACGTGCCGTAAATGTAATTGACTCCCCACCGCCCGAACCAACTCCCGTCCGCCTGCTGTTCTTTACGGATGTAAGCCGCCGCACGGGTCACTTCCGGGTTTTGCCCGATACGGAAGCCCAGCCGTCCAAGGGCTTCCAGCACACGACCGGTTAAGTCCGGCGTACTCGGGTCAATCATCGCATTGTGGTCGGCAAACGGAACTTTGCAGAGGAATGCCTTGTTGTTGTTCCGGTCAAAGGCACCCCAGCCGCCGTCTTTGTTCTGCATCGACAAAAGCCAGCGGAGTCCGCTGCGGAGAGCCGCCGCCGTTTCGGCAACGTCCAGCACATCCTGTTTCGCCTCGTCCGGCGTGCCGGCACTTTCACAAACCGTCAGCCGCAAGTCCGGCGGCAACTGCCCCGTTGACGTTTCGTCAAAACGTCCGGCAAGCACCATCAACGCCATCGCCGTATCGTCACAGTCAGGGTAAAACGCATTGTTGAATTCAAAGCACCAGCCGTTGGGGAATGTGGCATGCGGCGGAGAAAACGAAGCCGGATGCGGCAAAGCAAAATCCTTTTTTGACCATTGCACCGCCCAGTCGCCGGTATGGCTGCGGAGATGACGCGACCGCACCCACTGCACCCCCTTGCGGACAGCAGGATGCGAAACGGTTAACCCGCCGAGCATCAACGCTTTCAGCGTCAGCGACGTGTCCCAGACAGGCGACTTGCAGGGCTGAATCCGCACGCTGCCGCGCTGTTCATTCCGTATCGCCAAATCATTCAATTGTTTCCGGCAGTATTGAATTTCCTCCGAATCGTCCGCAAAGCCGAGCGTCCTGAATGCCATCCACGCCCAGACAATCGGCGGATAAATCGCACCGGGACCATCGCTCTGCCGGCAGTGTTCCCGCGTCCACCGGACGGCTTTTTCGATGCCGGCTTTGCGCAGCGGTGTCAGTCCGAACCGCCGGCAGAACCACATAGCGGAATTGCAGAACCGGAAAAACCGGTCAAGCGAGAAGGGATTTTTACTGTATTTTTTCCCCGGAGCGGAAAGAGGCGGCCATTTTTCCGGCGCATTGACGAAAATTTCCCGAAGGGACTTTTCCGGCGGGATTTCCCGTACCGGTGCGAGGGCGGAAACAATGGAAAGCGGAACAAAAATAGTGCGCGACCACGCACTCATCGAATAGATATTGACCGGCGACCAGTCAGGCAGGAGCAGCATTTGCGGCGGAACGGCGGGGCAGAGACGGTGCGGAATCTGACCGAGGACGGCGAGATAAAACCGGGTAAAACTATTGACTTTATCGGCACCGCCGAGTTGCAGGGCGCGGATTCGGGCTTTCTGCATATAATCGGCGGCGGGGTCATGACCGGTTAATTTCAGGGCGAAATAGGCTTTGACGGTATTATTGACATCGGATTTTACGCCGCCGCCTTTTATTGTCAGCATTCCCCATCCGCCGTCTTCGAGTTGGGTATCGAGGAGGTGGCGGGCGCATGCTTTGGCGAGCGGTGTTTCTTCTTCGCCGAGAAAGGCGAGGAGCATAATGGTTTCGCTTTGCAGGAGGGCATCCCCTTCGAGTTCGGCGACCCAATATCCTTCGGGGTGCTGATGATTGAAGAAGAATTGCCGTGTGGCGGCGATGCCGGTGCGGAGTGCCTGTGCTTCGGCGGCGGAGTCCTCTTCCGGTGATTTTCCCGCGTTCCGGCACTGACGTTGCGGAGTTCCGGTGCCTGCCGGCGGTGCGGCGGTGCGGCAGCCGGCAACGCCGGTATTCCCGCTGCACGAGAGGTTCATATTATAGAGGTACGATTCCATTCGGTTTTCCGTTTATTCCGTTGAGGGGGGATTATAACGAAAAAACGCTTTTCCGGCAAGAGGAAATTGCAGGGAAGGCGGCAGAGGAGAGACGGCAGACAGCAGACGGCAGCAGAGGGGGAAGAGACGGCAGACAGCAGACAGCAGTTTGCAGAAGAAAAGATACCTGCAATCTTTCCCCTTTCTTGCTGCGGTCTGCTGTCTGCAATCTGCCGTCTAAAAGAAGCAGGCGTTTCCAAAATACCGCCCGTCCGGCAGCACCGAATCCCTTGACTTTTTTCCCGAAACCGGAATAATCTACGCCGTCTCCGCATCACTCCCCCTGAATGTTCACTATGCTCGATAATTTCCTGATTTGGCTCGATGACCGCACCGGTATTCCCTCCCTGATGCACAAACTCCGCCATTGGACCGTCCCCGCCGCCCCCTGCGGACGCTTTCTGACCGTGATGACCGCCTTCGCCTTTTTCCTGCAAGTCCTCACCGGCATCCTGCTTTGGACGTTCTACTCCCCAAGCGCACAAACCGCATGGGAATCCCTCTTTTATCTCCAGTTCATTTTACCCGGCGGCTGGCTCCTCCGCGGGATTCACCACTTCTCCGCACAACTCCTCGTCGTCCTGCTCGGTCTCCGCTTTCTCGGTCTCGTGTTCAGCGGACAATACCGCCCGCCAAGGGAATTCGTCTTCTGGACGGTCTTTGCCATGCTCCTCTTTTCGCTGGCATCCTGCCTGACCGGCGACCTGCTTTCATGGACACTCTCCGGCTTTTCCGCTACGCTCGTCCGCGTCCGGTTTCTGCAAATGCTCCCTTTCATCGGCGAACCGCTCTTCCGAATGGCTGCCGGCGGAACGGAATTCGGCACGCTGACTCTCCCCCGTTTCCTTGTCCTGCACATTCTCGTCTTCGGCGGCGGTTTCTTTCTCCTCCTTGTACTGTCCCTCTTTTTCGAGTACCGTTCCCTTTCGCTGAACACCGGTATCCATTCCCGTCCGGCAAAAACAAAGCGGATTCCGCTTTTCCCCGATGAAATCCTGAAACATTCCCTTTGCGCGTTTGCCGTCATGGCGGCGGTGCTGCTGCTCGTCTATCACAAACCGCTCCTGCACACCCTCCGCCCGGACACTTTCCCGCTCAAAGAGAATCTGCCCCGCGAAGCATCGCTCGGCGTGCCTGTCGGCGCACCGGCTGACCCTGCCGGCTTTTACGATGCCAGCAGACCGGAGTGGTCGTTCCGTGCGCTCTATCATTTCTGCAACTTAAAATACACCGATAAAGAGGGGAAAGAAACGGACGTGTTCCCCGGCGAGCGGAAATACATTCCGGTTTTTGTCGTGACCGGCAGCACCGCACTGTACGTGCTGCTGCTGCCGCTCATCGGGCGGTTTTTTATCGGGCATTGCTTCAACGTACTGGTCATTGCCGGTTTATTCGGTTCGCTTTGCTATTTGACGTATGCTTCGTACTATCACGATTACGCTGACCCGTCGATGCAGTCCTTCCGGGACGACGAAGCGGCGGCGGAGCGGGAAGCGGAACGTGCGGTTGAACTCTGTCTAACAACGGCGATTCCGCCGACCGGTGCGCTGACGTTGACGCAGAATGACCCGTATTTGCAGGGGCCGGTGCTTTACAAGCAGCACTGTGCGGTCTGCCATCCGTTTGCGCCGCTGGAAGGGGAGGCGGAGCATCCTGATTTCAAACCGGTTCCGTGTGATACGCCGAAAGCACCGAACTTGTACAATCCTGTCCGCAAAGAATGGATAGCCGGTTTCCTTGATGCGAAGAAAATCCGCAGTGCCGATTATTTCGGGAACACGAAGTTTGCTTCCGGTTCGATGGCGGATTGGACGCGGGGGACGTTGCGGGAAATTCTGAAAGACGAAGAGGACGGTGATAAACAATTGGACCGGCTGGCGGATTTCCTTGTGTCGGAGGCGAGACGTGAAGCCCCGCGTCCGGTCAGTGAACCGCTGACGGCGGCGCAGGCGGAACTTTTTACAACGTTTGACTGCGGGCAATGCCACAAAACATACGCCCCGGACAGCAAGGCGATGAATGCGCCGGACTTGCGGGGATATTTCTCGCGGGACTGGCTGATAGGGATTATTGCGAATCCTGAATCGGGGCGTTTTTACGGAGTGCCTAACGGGAAAAAGGGGAACGATGCGATGCCGGCATTCCGTTTGAACGAGGCGGAAGCGGTGTTGAGTCAAACCGAGATTGAACTTCTGACGGACTGGCTCCGCGGCAAATGGCACCGTTTCCGAAAAGTCCCGCCGGCAGAAGCAAAAATGCAACCGGTAGAGTAAAGAAACCGGATTCCCTTTTCCTGCGTATCAAAATCATCCTGATTCGGAAAAAATGTTGCATTATTCCGCATCATTTTCAGAATTTGTATTATTTTGCACGTTTTTGTCATTTTGCTCTTTACTTTTTTTGCCTTCGGAGGTATTATTCTGCCAATGGATTACGGAGAATCTGACAAAAAACGCCAATTTATCACTTTTGGCATCAGGATTGCGTCACAGTTTTTGCGCCGACTTGCAAATTATTCCGTTTCGTGCAGCGAACGCAAAGGGGCTTGTAATGTCCCCTGCACGAAAGAAAAAACAGGAAAACAACAGGGTGTGAAGGATTCCGCCGCACAAATGACCATGAGGTATCACTATTTTTTGCATTTTACGCTATGCTGCGTTCTTGCCGTATTCAGTAAATTGACCGTATCAGCGGCAGACGCACCGCCTGAAATCTGTGCGGAAGGTCTCCGTCTGATTCAGAGCGGAAAATTAGAGGAAGCGTCTGAACTTATGAAAGCCGTATTCGGAACGAACTGGCAGCATGAACTGGACGATCTGTGCCGGATTGCGGAATTAAAGCAGTCCGTGTTGTCCGAAAAAAATGATATTGTCTGGCGTTCCTGTGCTGAACAATTGCGGACGCTTTATTTGCAGAAAAAAATGTTTGCGGAAGGAGAGGATGTCGCCCGCAAAATTTTTGTCCGAATGAGGACATTAACGGACGGTTTGAATGTTGCCGAAACGTTTTTAACCGGCGGACAAGCGGATGCGGCAATGAAATTTACGGCACATCTCGAAAAAACATTCGGGAAAAGCGAACCCGGAAAAACAGAAATCGAAATGCTTAAATGCCGCATTTTGCTTGCGAAAGGAGAAAAAGAATCGGCGAAAAAATCTGTCCGGCAATTACGGGTTGATGCTGTCCGCACACCGGATTCAATGTTTCAGTTGGCACAAATTCAAGCGGCAACCCGGCAATATGCTTCGTCTGTACGGACGCTGATCCGGTGTTTTGAGGAATCGCCGCCGGCGGTTGCTGACATTTTGAAAAAGAATGCGGCGGCTTGTCCGGCATTTCAACCGATTCGGGAACACCCGGAATTTATGAATGCTTTGAAAACGAAATCGCTCGTACCGGACGATTGTCCGGCGTGTGTCCGGGGACAGATCAGCCGGACAGGGACGTATTGAACTTCTGAATATCCCGCTGCTATTTCGTTAACTGTTTCATTTCTAAAAACAGGTTCCGCACGGATTGTTCGTCCGGCAGTTCGCGCAGCCGTCTTAAAAAATCCGGCATTGTCAGCGTCCGGCTTAACCGTGTCAATATCCGTAAGTGAATCCGGTCGTCCATTGAACAGATCAAAAAAAACACATCCGTCAATACCGAAGTCCCGCCGCCGAAAGGAATTCCGCTTGGTGCAATTCCCAATGCGATAAACGAATCGCCCAAAATATGCGGCATCGGTCTCCGCGGATGCAGTAAAGCCACACCGTTGTCGAGTGCAGTGGTGTGTAATTCTTCGCGAATTTTGACTGCTTCACCCATGGCTTCGCCGTCCCAGAGTAAACCGGTGGAAACGGCGGTCTGCACCATTGACCGGATGGCTGAATCCCGTGTCCGTGCCGTCAGCGGCAGCACTACAGCCCCTTGGGGAATCAGTGAAGCGAGTGAAAGTTCCGGCTCTATTGTTCCGGGCGGGATTGTTTTGGATAAGTTTTCTTCGACTTTTGCGAGTTCTTCTTCGTCTGACACGCCGATGCGTTGTTCCAGCCAGCGGTGAACATCGTCGCGGGAAAAAATGAGTTCGCCGTTGACCCGCCGGCTTGGGATTGCCCCTTTATCAACCAACTTCCGCACTTGCATATCAGGAAGATGCAGATAACGGGATAATTGCTGCAATGTCAAATTGGAATGTGTCATTATGTTGATTGTACTCCATTAACGGCAAAAAACGAGCAGTGCTTCTGCGGCAGCGACAAGTTTTTCCCGCAACGGAACAATTTTCGTCCTTTTCGTTTTCCGCTGTTGACAATTCGCCAGTTTCAGGGTATACTTCCTATGTATACGTCACGTCGGCGTAATTATTTTTTTACCTCTTTATGAAAAGGAGAAATACCATGCGTACAAAAATTTTGACACCGGTTCACGGAATCACCGGCAAAACCCTTACAAACGATCCCATGTATAGTAAAATAGGCAAAAGAATGGGGGGGGGGGACAATCTGATCTCGCCGGGCATCAGACCGTAGACGGTAATCCGTCTGCTGCCGTCTGCTATCCGCAATCTGCCGTCTATTTTGCGGCATTCACCCTTGTCGAACTCTTGGTCGTGATTGCCATTATCGGCATGCTTATCGCCTTACTCTTGCCCGCCATTCAGGTCGCACGCGAGGCAGCACGGAAAATGCAATGCGGCAACAACATGAAACAAGTGACGCTGGGAACACACAATTTCAACAGCACTTACGGAATGTTGCCACCCGGCACTTCAGACGCTCTTCCCAAAGGAAACAAAATCCATTCCAACTATGCACGGCTGTCCTCATTGTTCTTCATCCTCCCCTTTACCGAGCAGGCAGCAAGGTATGATGCCTGCATCACCGCATTAAACGGCGGCAACACGATCAATGACCCGCAAACCACCAGCGCAACCGGTGCTAATCTCGTTATCTGGCAGACCGCATGGCAACCGAATATTTTCTTGTTTCTTTGCCCGTCAGAGGGAAATGCCAACACCGGAAAGGGGACTAACAGCCCCGGCAGAAACAATATTATGTTTTGTGCCGGCGATTTTCCTCCTTATTGGAGAGGCAATTTCCGCGGCTTATTTTTTAACATTAACGAAGAAAGCGGCGAAGGCAGAGTATTGGAAGAAGTTACGGACGGAATGTCCAACACCATTGCTGTCAGCGAAGCGGCAATCACAGACATGACCGGCAATGGTGTTAATGATGGTCCTATCAGAGGCGGCATACGGATCAATTTGAACACCGGCAGTTTCCCCGGCAACGACTCGCAGAAAAATATGAGCGAATGTCTCAATACGACAAATGACCGCAAAAATTATATCAAGACGAACAAGGGTATCCGTAATGACCTTGTCGGTAAAATGTGGGGAAAAGGATACGTGGGAACGACGATGTTCACGACGATTTTGCCGCCGAACAGTCCGTCATGTACCCGCGGCAATACCGTTGCCCTTGCCAATAATACTAACGGTCGGATGGTCGTTTCGGCAACGAGCAATCATACGGCAGGTGTCAATGCCGGACTTGGAGACGGCTCAGTACGGTTTATTTCTGATGCGGTGGATACGGGAACTCTCGATGCTGGTATCACATTTTTTAA
>JAIRPZ010000014.1 GCA_031256755.1 Planctomycetaceae bacterium | reverse complement strand
GACATAGAGTTTCCACGCTGTTCCGTCAAATGTACCGGCAACGCTGTACCAAGTGTTTGCCGAGACCGCTGTTTCCGCTAAATGGTCTTGATAGGTATCCCAATAACCGAATTGCAGTTTACCGTTCCGAATTCGCAAGTATACTTCTGCTCCGGTGTTGTTCGGGCAGTCGTGAGCGGCAATATAATGCCAGCCGTTTACCGAATCAACATTAAACGTTGCCGCAATCGTCAAATTCGTTGCCGAATTCAAGGCGTTGAGTGTATCCGTTCCGGCACGCTCTGCTGTTAATTCATAATAGTTGCCCGATGAAGACGTAACCAGCGAAGTCCCGTCATTAAGAAGGTTATGCGCATAAATCGGATCGGGCATTGCTGCCGGAACTGCGGCGGAATTTTGCTGCGCAGCGGCATTACTGTAAGCGTTGTACTCAATGTATGTGTCGCTTGGATTGTACGGCGGTTCGTAATCATCGTTGTCGTCGTTATAAAAATCGCCGAGCGGCGAGGCAGAAAGAAAATCCCTTTCTTCGAGGACTTCGATCCGGCAGATGTGAAACGTATTCGTGCGGTACGAATTTTTCTCTTGTTTTTGATCGCGGTAAGCCAAATAAAGCAGGACACCGGAACAGAAGAGAATAACGGCGAGGAGAAAGCAGAGCATTGTTATTGTTGGCGGGGGAGGAAATTGCCGGAAAAACTAATTTTCTGATTTTAACACTCTTCGGGAAATCCGCAAGCAGAGGGGAAGTATACCGGCGGACAACCGTTCCGCAGCACGTCCATTGAAGTTATTCTTGCGGAGAATGAAGGAGAAGTTTCCGCAGTGTGTCGATGACGGTGTTCACATCAATCGGTTTTCCGATATGACCGTTCATCCCGGCATTCAGCACCTCCTGAATGTCTTCTTTGAAAACGTTGGCAGTCATCGCAATAATCGGCAACGCAGCCGCGTCCGGGTGTTCCGAAGCCCGAATCTGACGCGTTGCCGTACAGCCGTCCATCACCGGCATCTGCATATCCATCAGCACCAAACGGTAATATCCCGGCGGAGAATTCAAAACCATTTTCACCGCATCTTCGCCGTTTTCCGCTTCTTCCATCACAAGATTCATGTCCCGAAGCAGCGACAGTAATATCAGCCGGTTGATTTTGACATCATCAACAATGAGAATGGCCGCTCCGCCGAAATCCGGCGTTTCCCGCTGCGGTATCACACCGGAATCGTCGTCGGAAGCACACGTATCAATTTCAAACGGCACAGAAAAACTGAACTCCGAACCCTCGCCGGGCGTGCTTTCTACTTTAATGGAACCGCCCATCAATTCAACAATCCGCTGACTGATCGCCAAACCCAAACCGGTGCCGCCAAAGTTTCGGGCAGTGCCGGTGTCGGCTTGTTCAAACGGCTTAAACATACGCTCTGAAAATTCCGGCGGAATACCAATGCCGGTATCGGAAACCGCAAACGTCAGCACCAGCGTACAAGGACTGCGGGAAAACAACGAAACACAAAGCGAAACCATCCCGCCTTCCGGCGTAAATTTAACAGCATTGCCGAGCAGATTGATCAGCACTTGCGACAGACGCATATCATCGCCGAGGAAATGACATTCGTTAAAGCCGGAAATCTGAAAAGTTAACGTTTGATTTTTTTTATCAGCAAGCGGTTCGATACTGATCCGAATAGATTCAATGACACGGCGGAGATTAAACGGAACATGAGCAAGGTTGAGTTTGCCGTCTTCGATTTTGGAAAAATCCAATACATCATTGATAAGACCGAGCAAGTGTTTGGACGAAATGCCGATTTGCTGAATACAGCGTTTGACTTCTTCAAAATCGCTGCTTCTTTCGGCAATCTGCACCATTCCGATAATGGCGTTCATCGGTGTACGGATTTCGTGACTCAGATTGGCGAGAAAACGGCTTTTTGCTCTGCCGGCTTGATTGGCAAGTTCCACAGCGCGGTACAGTCCCAGAATACCGCTCATTTGCTGGCAATAAACCATAAAAGACGGCACAATCTCTCCCGGAATAAAATCGTAGATGACTTTATTCTCTTCGGAAATACCGCCGACCATAAGACCGTGACACCGCCGTTCATTATCGAAAAAAGGAGTAAAAACGGCATGAGCCAAACCGAGTTCGAGCCATGGAGAGGAAACGACCGGTGATTCGTAAAAGGCACTGCCGACCGCATCGAAATGCAGCATTTGCCATGTTTCCGGCGGCAGCGGAAAAACGGTTTGATCGGTTCCGAGATTGATCTGGCTCAACAAGATCAACTGCTGATCGGCAAGATTGACTTCAAAAACGGCACCGACATCCACTTGTAAGACATCCGCAATCCCTTCGGCGATGGAAGAGTAAAGCGTGCGTATGTCCCGGACGGTGAAGGCGTTTTTCATGTGGTTATGCATCCGGGCGAGCATTTCGATATGGGAATCCAGTTTGTACTGGGTATCACGCAGACGTTGCACAGTAACTTCGGACAGGGCGGTTTTTTGGATCATCATATCCAAGTCCGCCCGAAGTTCATGGGCATTTCTGTCCGGTTGATTATTCAGCAATCCCTCCACGCAACCGATTATACACCAGAAAAAAGGCGAATGCTACTTTGCCCTTTACCCGAAAAACTCCGGCGGCTGCCAGATTGACGGCAGCAGTTCCCAGCCGCAGTCAAAACTGCGTCCCGATTCAGAAGCCGATTGCTCGTCATAAAGCCGGTCTTGCGCCGGTACGGAACTCCCCGATACAAACCAAGGAACATGTCCCCGTGTGTGCGTTTTCAAAGCACACGGAGTCGGATGATCCGGCGAATAAAACAACGTCCATTCTCCGTAAGACCGCAGCGCATCAGCAACCGGTGCGACAATTTTTTCGTCAATCTGTTCCAACGCCCGGATTTTTTCTTCAGCATTGCCTTCGTGTCCCGCCTCGTCCGGTGCTTCAATGTGAATACAGACAAGATCAAACTCTTTCAACGCTTCGACCGCATAGCGGGCTTTTGCCGCATAATCCGTATCAAAATAAGCCGTCGCTCCGGGAACACAGATATTGGTCAAGCCGATACTTTCAGCAATGCCCCGCAAAAGATCAACCGCCGTAATCATCGCACCGTTTTGCGGCGGCTTCTTTCTTTGTCCGTTCTGAAAACGCAGAAGCGGAACGGAAGTCCTTTGCCCCTGTCCCCAAAGCCAGATTTGAGTTGCAGGCAATTTTCCTTCCCTTTTCCGTTTTTTATTCACTGCATGTTCCGCAAGAATTTTCCGGCTTTCGTTCATCAGTTCCCGCAGAAACGGACTGCCCGGACCGTCCGGCAGGGCTTGCTCAACCGGCTGATCCGTGTAATCATGCGGCGGACAGGTCTTGGATTCCTGATTGAAAAACGCTTCGCCGCTTCGCCGCACAATCAGCAAATGGCGGTAGCCGACTCCGGCATGGAATTCAATACACGGAGAACCGGCAAAACAGCCGGACAATTCCTCATTCATCGTTTGGATGATTTCCGCGGCTTCTTCACTGGAAATTTGTCCGGCAGTGAAAGAAACCATTTTCCCCTGTTCAATCGTAACAAGATTACACCGAACCGCCCAATCGTGATCGCCGAGAACGATTTTTTGGGCAGCGGCTTCGAGCGGTGCGCGTCCCGAATAATAAAGGGACGGGTTGTAGCCGAAAAGTCCGAGCGAGGCAACATCAGAGCCGGGAGGCATTCCTTCGGGAACGTAAAGAGATTGTCCGGTGATGCCCTGCCGGGCGAGTTTTTGAGTGTGCGGAAGGCGTGCCGCTTGCAGCGGTGTCCGGTTGCCGAGTGTTTCCATCGGCAGATCAGCAGCACCGTCCGGGATAATGATGACGTATTTCATAGTTAACTGTAGAAACTTACCGGCAGCGGCTATTCCAGCCGCTGCGTTTGAATTTTCGGCAGCCATCCTTCCAGACCGCCGGGGAAACGGAGAAAATACCATTCGGAACGCTCATCAAGCACAGTTGCCGTTGTCCCGAAAAGGATCGGCGAAACAAAAACCGGCTCATACTGTTCCGAATTTCCTTTTCGCGGCATCGCATTTTTTTCAACAACAATCACATTGCGGAGAAAATCGTAGCGGTACCAATCATATCCGGCGGAACACACCGTCAATAAAGTCAATAACACCGCATAAAAAACGATCTGTTTCAGCCGCTGTTTTTTCCAAAACAGGGCAAGAACGCCGCCGAAAAATGTCAGAACCGAAAAAAACAGGGAAACCGCAATTTTCGTTTGAATTCCAATGGAATTCTGCCAGAAAAAAATGTGTTCAAACAACGGTTTTTCGGAAACGGCAGGCAAACCTCCGTTTTCTTTCAGAACTTCCTGCAAATTGGCATTCAGTTGCGGATCGTTGGGAATGTACCGTTTCGCAAGAAGATACGCTGCGGCGGCTTTTCCCGGCTCTCCGGCTTTAGCCCAAGTATTGCCGAGATTGTAATAAACCGCTCCGCTCTTGAATCCCTGACCGGCAAGGTCTTGATAAAGATCGGCGGCTTGCAGGAAAGCACCGGATTCAAAAGCCGACTGGGCATCATGAAATGCTGCGAACTCTTTTGAAGACGATGAGCATCCGAAAAAAACCGGCAGAAACAACAAATACAACAGCCGCTTTAACATAGATCGTGCGATACCTGCGGAATTTGAGAAACGTTCATGATTTCTGAAAAACCGGAAATGTGGAAAACTTTATGGATTTCTTCCGACGTATTGACAACGGAAAAATAATTTTTACCGACGGATTTACAATGGATCAAACATAACCGCAAAAAAGCCGACGAAATATAATCAACTTCGGCAAGATCAAACACCAGAGCAATACCCGGACGATTCTGCTTAAAATTGTCTACACGGCACAGCAAACCCGGTTCGATTTCCGAACACACCGACCCGTCAAGCCGTCCTGAAAAAAAACAGCACAGGGTATCTCCGTTTTCCGAAAAATCCATTTTATAATTGTCCAAAATTCCTGCTGACATTGAGTGATTTTACAGAAATATCAGATAATTACAACGCCGAAATATTTTCGTATTGCGATGTAAAGTGAACGCCGGCTGCCGGCTTATCATTACTTATTCAACTTCCATGGGTTTGTTTTCGGTACCGGCAGGATATTGGTCGGCTTGACCCGGACATAACCGCCCCGCGGACCAGGCACCGCCCCGCGGATCACAATCAGATGATTTTCTTTATCAATCATCACGACCTTTTGGTTCTTCACGGTAACCTGTTCGTTGCCGTACTGCCCCGGCATCCGCTGTCCTTTTTGAGTCCGGCTTGGAAATGCGGAGCAGCCGGAACTGCCGAGATGACGGTGACACTTCTTGACACCATGCGTTGCCCGCTGACCGGAAAAATTATGACGTTTCATCACACCGGCATACCCGCAGCCCTTGCTGATCGCCGTCACATCCACCGACAAAATCTGATCGAAAACCTCAACCGTCAATTCCTGACCGACCGCAAAACCACCGGTCGGTATACGGAATTCCCGGATAATTTTTTTCGGTTCGCAATTGGCTTTCGGAACCGGTTCAAAACCGGCAGATGCCCGCTGTTTGCGGCGTTTGCTTTCAATAGCCGCAACGTGACCGCGTTCTGATTTGATCGCACGGCTGCGTGCCTTGTCCCGGAAACCAAGTTGGACGGCTTCATATCCGTCTTTTTTCAGTGTCCGCAGTTGCAAAACACTGCAAGGTCCCGCCTGAATCACCGTTACCGGAATCACTTCGCCGGTTTCTGTGTACAGTTGTGTGCATCCGATTTTTTGTCCCAATAATCCGATTGACATAACAATTTGCGGCAATTTATAGCAACTGCCGGTCTAAAAACGTTGCTGATGGTTATTTTTGTCTGAAAACTTTATTGTAACGATTTCATTTTAACGGGATGTCTCGTTCCGCACACCTCCCGCCGCGCTGCTTTCCGCCGCACTATCTCTTGCCGGTGGCTTTAATCTTGATGTCCACACCGGCAGGAAGATTCAGTTTGTTGAGAGCATCAATCGTTTTCGCTACGGCATTGACAATGTCGATGACCCGCTTGTGCGTACGGATTTCGTACTGCTGACGGGCTTTTTTATCGACATGCGGACTGGAAAGAACTGTGTACCGCTCTATCCGGGTCGGAAGCGGAATAGGTCCATGCACATCCGAACCGGTACGCTTTGCGGTGTCAACGATCTCGGCGGCACTTTGGTCAAGCACTGCATGATCAAACGCTTCCATTCTAATCCTGATAATTTCTCTTCCGGCTGCTGCCACGTCGATTCTCCTCCAAAAACTTCCCGATGCCCGCTTGCAGAGCATCCAAACCGTCTGAATCAGCAGTCATTGTACCACATTCCGAAAAAATCAAAGCCCCCCCTGCCGCTGCCTGTCTGCCGGCGATGTTCTTACAGCGTCCACGGTTCACGCATCGGACGCGACAGCATTTTCGTCTGTTCCGGCGTTGCGTCAACCAACTGAAACCTGACCGGGTCCCACTTCACCGCCGATTTCGTCCGCACCGCAATATCGCAGAGTTGAGTGATATTGTCGCTCCGCACCGCGTCTTTCAGCGTAGAAACCGCCGCCGTTCCCGTTTTGATAGCCGCAATAAAATCGCCGCTGTGAGAATCCCCGGCAAGGTTCTGAACCGCCGCCGCATCCCGCTTCGGCAAACGAAGCACTTCGTATGCGTCAACCGGCACTTTCAGCAATTCCGGGTCGCCCGCCTTTTCCCAATGTCTTCCCGTTTCAATCCAGCCGCGCTCGCCGATGAACCGCGTCCGGTCGCTGCCGGTCCTGAACGTGAAATCCACTTCGCCGAGTTTGATTTTCATGTTCCAGTTATAAACGGTATCGTAAAGCCCTTCCGCCGGAACGTCGCCGGTTCCTTCGACCGTGATGATGCCCGACAAATCCGCATCGCTTCCCCAAACCATCAGGTCAAGCGGATGCGCTCCCCAGCCGCCGAGATAACCGACCGAGTAGTCGTAAATCCAATACGTTCCGGGCGGCTTGCAGCGGTCTGGCGTGAACGGTTTTTTCGGTGCCGGACCGACCCACATTTCATAGCCGTCTTCGCCGAGGTCGGGCGGAACCGGTGCTTCTGCTGCCGAACCGCCCTTGCCGCCGTTAGGTGCATCGACTTCAATGGCGGTGATTTTGCCGAGGACTCCGCTGCGCACCAGCGCACAGGCATGCCGGCATTTCTCCATACTGCGCTGCTGCGTGCCGTATTGGAAAACGAGTCCCGTGCCGGCGAATGCTTTTTGCAGCATCAGATTCTGTTCAATCGTCAAACCGAGCGGTTTTTCGAGATAGACGTGTTTCTTTGCTTTGGCGGCAGCGAGGGCAGCCGGCACGTGCCAGTGGTCAGGTGTCGCGATAATCACTGCGTCCACGTCGTCTCTGGCGAGGATTTCGCGGAAATCGGCGTATGCTTTTCCTTTGCAGACGGCGGCAAAACCTTCGCGGCGGCTTTTGAAACAGTCGGCAGCGGCGACGCTTTGGGCGGCTTTATGCGGCTGCACGTGCCGGAAAATCCCGCCGCCTCTGCCTCCGACACCGATATGCCCGACCGTAATCCGCTCACTTGGAGCGGTTTCGCCGTCTGCACCGATTGCCGAAGCGGGAATCACAAACGGTGCTGCCGCAGCCGCAGCGGCGGTCTGAATAAAATTGCGGCGGGATAATTTCCGCCATGAACGTTTCGCCGTCATAAAAATCTCCATCAGGGTTAAAAAATCAACGGAAACCGATTATAACCGGTTTCAGGGAATCTCGTCAATACGGAAAACCGGAAGACGCAGCCCGCAGAGGGAGGAATTTTGACAGGATTGGCAGGATT
>JAIRPZ010000229.1 GCA_031256755.1 Planctomycetaceae bacterium | reverse complement strand
ATTCTGACACAACCGCAAGCGGCGATTTTGTCTGGGCATCAGCCGCTTCCGAAACGGCACCGGATTCGGAATGGAAACTCATTTCGCCCGGCGGTACCGGCACGGACAAAAGTGAATTGACGCTCGCTGCCGCCCAGAAAGATCAGTGGATCCGGGCGACAAGAGGCACGGTTGTGAGCGCACCGGTTGGTAAGGTGACGGAAGCAGCGCAAACGCAAGGCGGTGACGACACGGCATCGGGAGGCGATGATGTTACACCGGATACGTATAGTGCTGCCGGTTTGGATAAAATCATTTAAGCGTGATTTCCGGCGGACAGGAAACGGCGGGCATCCGCCCGCCGATGTCCCGGACAGGTATATTCTTATTGATAAAGGAAAACGGAGAATTGATATTATTTTGAATAAGTAATTTTCTTTTACTCCTTCTTTTTTTGTTTATCAATTATTCCCCGGTGCCAGTCCGTTGCGGAGTATTACATTTGGCAAGCGTTTTGCGGTTTTGCTCTCAATTGTTCTCTCACTTCCCGCACAGTGCGCTCCTTCTTCTTCGTCAGTTGAACAACGGTTTATCGATTAAGGGCTTGCGGCATAGTATTTACACCATTGCACCTGATAACAGCGTTCCTGCTTACAGTGTGCTGCATATATTGGCACGGGAGAACGGTGCAACATTGGAATAAATCGCTCCCTTTTGTCCGCTACCACGGTTTCTGTATACTCCATCCGGTTGAATTTTGACCCGTTCAAACAGCAGCCGCTTATCGAGGCGGCGGTTTGATTTTTTGTCTATTGATGCTCGCCCAAATGCCTTACCGGCTGTGTATAATATCCGCTGATATTTTGGCACTTTCTCAACAACACGATAAAACGATGAATATCTTCCGCACCGCTGTTCTGTCCGTTTGCCTGCTGTGTGCCGCTTTTGCGGCGGCGAAACAGGAAAATCCGTTTACCGCCGAAGTCCGCCTCAAAACCGCTGCATTAAAATCGTCCAACGCCGCCGAAAGACAACGGGCTGCCGAAGCCCTCGGATATATGCGCGCTTACACCGCCGAAAAAAATCTTGCCGCAGCGTTGCAGGATACCGAACCCGCCGTCCGCCGTGCCGCCGCATTATCTCTCGCTTGGTGCGGGTCGCCGGACAGCATCGCCGCTTTACAAAAATTAACCAAAGATACCGATTGGACCGTCCGCCGCTCCGCCGAAATCGCCGTTGAAAATATCGGAAAAATAGCAGCAGTCTCCGATAAAATAAAAATCTCCGAAGAAAAAAAACGGAAAGAAGTGATGCAGCAACTAACAACGCTGCCGGAGAAAGGCGAACCGGCTGATGATGAGAAATTCCGCATTCAAACAATACTGCGGCTTTTGGGACGAAGCCAATATCCCGAAGCACTGCCGGTGCTGTTTGACTTTTTGAATAAACCGAAATGGACAAGATATGCCGCCGATGCCCTCGGCGATTATGCCGAAAATCATCCCGAAACAGCAGCGAACATTGCAGACGCTTTGCTTGAGGTCTTTCCGAAACACGCCCGCAAATTGACCGACACGGACTTGTCCCGCGAAAGCATTTACAATGCACCGGCAACGCCGGCAAGCGATATTCCGCATCTTGATTCCCGCGACCGGATTTTCGCCGCCGCCTATTCCATTATGTTCACTCTGTCGCGGACAAATGCAGATAAAGCAGCATTGAAAGCACTCGCTCCGCTTATCGCCATGCAGATACCGCTCGATATTGACCGCCTCGTTTTTTATGAAGAGGAACCGTTTCAGAAAATTATCCGGTATTTACTGACCGAAGCGGATGTAAAAGAAGAATTGCTGAAACGGGCTTTCGGTGTTTTAACAAGTCCGCCGCAAACAGACGGAACGGAACGTGCCAAAAGTCCGCCGGACAAGGTAAAACTTCCGCCGGAAGCCGTTTGTACGGAAATCCTCCGCGGCGGCGATGAACCTGTTGAGTCCGCATGCAACGTTGCCGGCTGGAAAGACCTCTTTCTCATTGTTGATGCCGCCGGCGACAACTCCATGGACAGAGTCAATTGGGCAGACGCAAAATTGCAGACCGCTGACGGGAAAACCGTTTATCTCGATACGCTCAAACCGGTTTTTCACGAACAAGAATATGATACTCTCCGCATCAATAAAAGTCCGGCGTTTCCCGACTTGCGGATTGGGACGAAACATTTTGCCCGCGGTTTACATACGCACGCTTACAGCGTGATTCAATACAAACTTGACGGAAAATATGTCCGCTTCACGGCACAAACAGGCGTATGCGCAAGCCGAAACAAAGGACAGGGGGCGGTGCGGTTCATCGTTTCACCGTCAGCGTTAGAGATGCCGCCGACATGGCCCCGCAACGAAGCGTTTCATGCAAATCTGATAGCCGCTCTCTGCCGCGACGAAGAATATATTCCTTCGCTCATCAAACTGCTTGAGCATCCGAATCATTGGGTACGAATCAATGCGGCGAAGACGCTGATGTTTATCGGAATGACGGAAAGGGAAACGGGACGCGGAAACAGTCAGCAAATCATCGCCACTATCACTGCCGCATTGCGTGAACGTTTAGAACATTCCAAACCGGAAGCGGATTACGGCGAATTCGCTCCGCCTCCTTATCCGTCCGAGAAAACAAAGCAGGGACAGGGCGAATACAATGACCCGACTCCGCGCGACAGAGAAGCGTTGATTGCCGCACTCGGAAAATTGCAGGACGAAAAAAGTGTGCCGCTTTTGCTCAATATCCTGAACAGCGACCGCAATGCACTCGGTATCCGTTACCGCTGCGTGCCGGCACTCGGCGAAATTTTGTCTGCCTCTGCCGGGGAAAGGATGCCAAAAAACATCATTGACGCGCTGCAGCATACAGAGCAAAACAATCCGTTTCACAGCATCCGTTTAGCCGCAAGAGAAGAATTATGGAAATTTCATATTGAACCGTTAGAGCGCAAAGAACCGACAATCTATTCCGTTACGAATTCTCCTGAAGAGAGTGCTGCGGAACACAACGCCGAAAACGGCGATGCCGGAAAATCCGCCCGGAAATTTGTCTTCATCAAAGGGAGTATTCTTCCGCCGAATCATCCGTTTCAGATGGACTCGTGGCGGCAATGTTATATGACCACCGACAGCGGTCCCGTTTATCGTCCCGGCGATAATCTTTATATTCTTGAAATAAAGAACGCCGCCGGTATCCGCAGCGGTGTTTTTGACAGCACAACGGAAACGAAAGTAAAGCCGCTGACAAACTTCAAAGACGGTTACGTTGCCGAATGTGAAGTGTCTTATGACGGCAGAACGGTTTGGTTCACCCGCCGCGAAAAAGATTCGCCGTGGTATCATCTTTTCCGCATCAATGCGGACGGCAGCGGATTAAAACAAATCACGTCCGGACCGTTTCACGATGTTTCTCCTGCCGAGTTGCCTAACGGACGCATTGTTTTTTCGTCCACCCGTCTCGGCACCCGCGATGAATATCATGGCTATCCCTGCACCGGTTTATGCACGATGAATTCTGACGGAACGGACATACAGAATATCGGTTTCAACTTCGGCCGCGACAGCGAACCGGCAGTGGCGGCAAACGGCAAAATCATTTTCACGCGTCTTGAACTTTTTTATTCGCGGATGAAAACGGAATTCAATCTGCTCTCGGTCAATCCTGACGGGACGCGTGCGGAAACGCTTTACGGACCGGAGCGGCGTGCGTTTTGGAAAGACATTCACGGCGGATACGGCAACTGGTTTGCGGGGGGCGATATGTCCGCAACGGGGGGACGGCATCGGGTTTTGCGATTGACGCAGCCGCAGCCCTTTCCTGACGGCAGCGTTTTGCTGACCACACCGGCGGGTCCCGTGCTGACCAAAGGACGAACCGGTGAAACACTTCTGCGTCAGCCGTTTCTGCGCAAAGGGGGGAACGATGAATGGGTGATTGCTACGCCTTTTCCGCTTGATGAAAAGACGCTGCTTGTTGCGGCAGGCAAGAAAAACCGGGAAATGGTGAAAGCGGAATTTCCGAAAGACGGCGTTGCACTGGGCATTTACGGAATGGACACGAGTACCGGTGCATTAACGCAGTGGTATCACGACCCGCAAGCGTCCTGTTTTGAGGCGAGACCGCTGTCGGCGCGGGAACGTCCGCCGGTGCTGCCGGAAGACCCGGCGAGCCGGAGTGCGCAATATACGGGAATGGTGTATTGTCAATCGGTTTTTAACACGCAGGACGAGCGGGTGAAAAAATACGGCAAGTTGCTGCGGGTGGTGGAAGGTTTGCCGCAGGTGACGCGGCATGCCACGCAAACGATTCCGAATGAACGTGCGTGGAAAAATCACGGCGGGACATTTGGACGGGATTTGGGGATTATTCCGCTGGCGGCGGATGGTTCGTTTGCGGCGGAGGTTCCGGCGGACAGATTTATTGCGTTGCAGGTTTTGGATGCGGACAGGAACGTTGTCGGCAATCAGTTAATCTGGATGAATGTGCGTCCGGGTGAGCGGAAGGGCTGTACGGGCTGCCATGAAGACCCGAATATGGCGGCAGCGGCGGCGGGAACAGCCGGTGCGTTGAAACTGTCTGTACCGGCGGTTTTGCCGTTGGGGGAGACGTTCCGTTTTCATGCGAAGGTGTGGTATAAGGGTTCGCTTTCGGATGAGCGGGAACAGCGTCAGCGGACGGTGCAAAGTGCGAATTGGCTCGCAAGACCGTAAGCCGTGCCGGTCAACTCTGTCCCTGTCCTTACCGGTATCGGTTTTGACAGTTCCGATAATGAGCGATTGACCGCAAGCAGCAAAAATACCAGTTAAATAAAACGGGCAAAAGCAGACCCGAAATCCATTGCAGCATTCCTTGCTGTTGCCATCCCGCTGGTTTATCTTGGCACGACCAATGCCCAAACGCAACAAGTGTACGTCAAGGTTCTTTCCAGAGAAAACAACTCGTCAGGACCTTATCAACCCGACCAGAACAGAAGGACATTTTTCCGCTTCCGGCACAACAGCAGGGTGATGCAGAAAATTATTGTGTATGTAGAGTTGACCGGTATTTGTTTCGGCGGAAAACAAGTTCGGCTGCATCGCTATTGATGAAAAAAATAAGGCAGCGGACAGAAAATATACGCCGTCTGTTTCATCCCAGTAATGCGGCGAGGCGATATAACACTTCTTCAACGACGGATCGCGGACAAGCGATGTTAAACCGTTCAAAATGTTCTCCTTCCTTGCCGAAAACGAGTCCGTTTTCAAAAAGAATGTGCTGCCTGCGGCACAATGCATGTTTCCGCTCATCCGCCGAAGGATACGGGCTTTGCGAAAAGTCCAGCCATTGCAGATAGGTGGCTTCGAGCGGACAAACCGAAAGCGGCAATTTCTTTTCGGCAATATATTTTCGTACAAAAACATCGTTTTCATAAATGTACTGCCGCAGTTCATCAAACCAGTTCCCGCAGTGCTGATAGGCGGCAGTGCAGGCAATATAGGAAAATGTATTGAGCAGATGAGAACCGCAGCGGTGTTGACCGTCAATAAACTGCTGCCGGACGTTCCGGTTCGGAATGATGATATTCGACAACTGCAAACCCGCCAGATTAAACGATTTCGAAGGAGATGTGCAAACGGCAATGTTCTGAGTGTATTTTTCCGGCAGTGCTGTAAAAACGGTATGATGATGAGGCGGAAATACAAAATCAAAATGAATTTCATCGGACACAAGAAGCAGATGATTTTTTGTACAAATATCGGCAGTACGTTCTAATTCTTCATAAGTCCAGCATCGTGCGGCCGGATTATGCGGACTGCACAGGAACATCATTTTTGCATGGGGTAAAGCCGCTTTCCGTTCAAGATCGGCGAAATCCATTTGATAAACACCGTTATTGTACAATAACGGATTTTCAATGACCTGCCGCCCTAATTGACGGACAGAAGACGCAAACGGGGCATAGACCGGCGGCTGAATGATTACGCCATCATTTTTCTGCGTGAAGGCGTGCAGGAAATAATACATTGCCGAAACGATGCCCGGAGTGCAGACGATCCACTCTTTTTGAATATCACAATGATGGCGGCGGTGCATCCATGAAATAACCGCATCATAAAACGCGCCGGTCGGATTTGTATAACCGAAAACATGATTTTCGGCGGCTTCAATTAGTGCGGATTTGATCGGCGGAGCCGTTGGAAAATCGGTATCGGCTGTGGAAAGGGCCAGGATGCCGTCTTTATCGCCGATGGCGGCAGCGGCATGATCCCACTTGCAGGAACCTTGTTTGCGGCGGTCGATAATTGTGTCAAAAAAGGACATTCATCACATGACGTTTGGAAAATCAATGATCAAGTAAACCATAAACGGCTGTTTTTGCAAGCCCCGAACTCCCTTGCCCTCTGCCGGAAAACGTGCGTGATTGCGGCTGCCGCAGGCGGCGGTTAATCATGATATAATACCGCCTTATGATTTGCGTTACTATTGCCTGCGGCAGTCATACCCGAATGATTGCCGAACACCAGCGTCTTGCCGAAGACGGCGTAAAACTCGTTGAACTCCGTCTCGATTTTCTGCGGCGCGAACCCGACCTGAACCGGCTGGTCGCCCCTCGCCCGACCGCAACGCTCCTCACCGTCCGGCGGCAGCAAGACGGCGGACTTTGGAAAGACACCGAAGCAAAACGCCTCACGCTGCTCCGAACCGCCATCGCCGCCGAACCGGAATTCGTCGATCTCGAAGTCGATATTGCCGATCAAATTCCCCCCTTCGGCAAAACACGGCGGATCATCAGTTATCACAACATGGAAACGATGCCGGAAAACTTCGATGCCCTTTACAACGAAATGGCACAGAAGCAGCCGTATTTTATCAAAATTGCCGCCGTTCCGAAAACAATTGACGAAATGCTCCGTTTTCTGAACTTTGTCAAAGCAAAAAACGATGCCGCAAAACAACTCGGCGGCAATCCGCAAACCGGCGGCGGTGTCCGCGTGATCGGTATCTGTATGGGAGCCATGGGCAAAGCCGCCCGGATTCTTGCCAAAAAATTCAGCATGCCATACACCTACGCGATGTTTTCCGAAGAACGCATCATTGCACCGGGCATGCTGCCTTATCAGGAACTTCGGGATTTGTATCATTACGAAGAATTGAATCAGGAAACGACGGTCTACGGCATCATCGGCAATCCGATCGGACACAGTTTGTCGCCGCTGATCCATAACCACTCATTTTTGGAACAAAAAATCAATGCCGTGTATGTTCCGTTTCAAATAACCGGCGAAAATGTTCCCGGTTTGTTCCGTCTTGCACCGGAACTCGGTTTACAGGGATTAAGCGTCACCATTCCGCATAAGGTTGCCGTCATGGACGAATTGACAAAAATGGACCCTGCGGTTGAAAAAATCGGTGCTTGCAATACAGTCGTGTTCCGTCAGGAAGAACGGATCGGCTACAACACCGATTATATGGCGGCTGTCTCCGGCATCGAACATGCTTTCGGCGGGAATATGACCGATGATACAAGCGTGCTGAAAAACAAAACGGCATTGATTCTCGGCTGCGGCGGAGTCGGCAAAGCACTGGCTTACGGTTTGAAAAACAGAGACGTTTTTGTTACATTAACAGACATGAATTCTGAAAATGCCGTTGCATTAGCCGCTCATCTCGGTTGTGAACGGCTGAACTGGGAGATGCGGGAGTCCTTGCAGCCCGATATTCTGGTGAATTGTACGCCGCTCGGAATGTATCCGAAAACAGACGAAACGCCGTATTCCAAAGCGTCGCTGCGGTCACGGATGACGGTCTTTGATGCGGTCTATAATCCTGAACACACTTTGCTTATCAAGTCGGCGGAAGAAAAGGGCTGCCGGACAGTAACCGGTGTGGAAATGTTTGTCGGTCAGGCATGTGTGCAGTTCAAACTGTTTACCGGTCAAAAAGCATCGGCAGCCGTGATGCGGAATCTCGTGAAGGAAGCGATTGTGAAAATGAATCAAAAGTGATCCCGCACGTCACATGGAATCCCATGAAAAGAGAGAACGAAATTCCGGCAGCGGCTTCGTTTATGGCTCCGTATGCTTTTCCGTCATCGGAAACAGCGGGACGGCGTTATCCTGAACCGCCGCATCCCTATCGGCAGCCGTTTCAGCGCGACCGGGACCGAATTATCCATTGCGCTGCCTTCCGCCGGTTGAGCGAAAAAATGCAGGTATTTACCGCTGAATTCGGCAACTATCACCGGACGCGGCTCACCCACACACTTGAAGTGTCCTGCATTGCCCGGACGATCGGCAGAGCGTTATTGCTCAATGAGGATTTAATCGAAGCCGCGGCCTTGCTGCACGACATCGGACATTCGCCTTTCGGGCATGCCGGCGAGGCCGCTCTGAACACGTTGCTGCAAGATTGCGGCGGATTTGAACACAATGCTCAAGCCCTGCGGATAGTCGAAAAACTTGTCCGGCGGTATGTCAATTTCCCCGGATTGAATCTTTCCAAAGAGATATTGGACGGTCAGTCCTATAAGATGACGAAACAGGGAGTTCCGCTGCTTGAAATCCAAACGGCGGATATTGCGGACAGTATTGCTTACGACACGCACGATGTTGATGATGCGGTTGAAATCGGTCTTTTAACGGCGGGGCAACTGATTCAAACGCCGTTGTGGAAACGGTCGGTGAAGCGTGTCCGGCAATTATTTTCAGGATTAGACGATACGGAACTTTGCCGGGCGGTAATACGCGATTTGATTGAAATACAGGTCAGCGATGTTCTGACTGCTTCGGCAATCCGGCTTGAAGGGATTTCTTCGCACAGTGAAGCCCGGCGGACGATGATGATTGCACCGAGTGCGGACATTGCCGGACAAAAAAAAGAGATGGAGCAGTTTTTGCTGGAAAACGTTTATCGTCATCCGAGTGTGATGCTGCACCGGCGGCGGGTGGCGGAGTGGATAGAAACGATTTTTGATTTTTATGTTTCGCAGCCGGATCGGTTGCCTGTCAGTTATTTGCCGATTGTTCATATTGAAGGAATCAAACGGGCCGCCGGTGATTTTACGGCGGATCAAACCGACCGCACGCTCCGTGCGGAATTATTGAGATACAAAAACGGATTCGGAAAGCCGCTTTCGCCGAAAAATCCGCTCTGACGAGATGCTGCGCAACCGGCATTAGAGACGGCGGTTTGCAGACGGCAGCAAAAAAGGGAATTCCTCTGCTGCTGTCTGCCGTCTTTCCCCGTACACCGCGTTTATGGAAATGCAAGTCCGTCAAACGGCTTCCGCCTGCCTGTAGGATGCTGTGCTGTCAAAAACGCGAAGGGGACACTCTGAACCGCCCGACGCTTCACCAATTCGGAACAGACATCAGGGGGCATTGATGACAGCAGGAAAAAAGGGGCTTGTCTTAAACCTATTGAATTAACCGATGGCAACCGAAGAACCAAAATTTATCGTCAATCCGATGACGATTTATGCATTCGTTCCGTTTTGGAAAAGTGAGTCCCTTTGCGAACTAACCGGCTGCACCAAGTCCGCAAAGACAAATGCTTCCGCTCTATTTTCTGCGTGTTCTTTTTGCTGACCACTAACTTCTCCGAATCAATTCTCTTGTAATACGCATAATTGCCGTTTTCCCATCTCATCCATTTCAACACGGATTTTACCGCATTTGCGGCTT
>JAIRPZ010000247.1 GCA_031256755.1 Planctomycetaceae bacterium | reverse complement strand
CATTATCCGTTCATGTTTGTTTTACGTCCTTGCCGGGGCGGCTTGATTGTGATTTTTACAGCAGGTACAATATCTTGCCGTTCCTAATGAAAATCGCTATGAAACACGTTGCCATTCAGGGCATTGCCGGATCGTACCACGATATTGCCGCCCGGAATTTTTTTGCTGATGAAACGATCACTATCGTTGATTGCAGTACGTTTCGCCGCGTGACAGCCACCGTTCAAAATAAGCCGGGCATGTTCGGTCTCATCGCCATCGAAAACACAATTGCCGGAAGTATTCTGCCAAACCATGAACTGATACGCGAAAGCGGGCTTTTTGTCGCCGGTGAATATAAACTCCGCATCTCGCATTCGCTTGCGGCACTGCCCGGTACAAAAATTGACCATTTACAGGAAATCGGTTCGCACCCGATGGCGTTAATGCAGTGTCAGGAATTTCTCGACACGCTGCCGCCGACCATTAACATTGTAGAAAAAGAAGATACGGCAACAAGCGCACGCTGGATCGCCGTGAATCATGCGGAAAATCATGCGGCCATTTGCAGCAGGCAGGCAGCGCAAAATTACGGTTTGGAAATCCTCGCCGAAGCCGTCGAAACCGATCCGCATAACTTTACCCGCTTTCTTCTCGTGACCGATTTGGACACTGCCAAAAAGTTCTATACGGAAACACAGCGGAAACCGAACAAAGCATCATTAGTCTTTGCCGTGCCGCACTCGGTCGGAAGTTTGTCGGCAGTGCTGACGATTTTTTCGTTCTACGGTGTCAATCTGACAAAGATTCAGTCGTTTCCCCGCATCGGAATGGCCTGGCAGTATTATTTTTATGCGGATTGTACGTTTTCGGATCACGCCCGCTACAAACAATCACTGAACGCCGTCACGCCGCTGACAAGCGATCTGAAAATTCTCGGCGAATATGAAGCCAGTGAATAGCGTGGATCACGGGGCAGACGGTGTTTGCAGACGGTTTTTGATTTCATGAAGCAATTTTTCACCGTTAATGGGCTTGCTGCAAAAGGCATCCATTCCGACCCGCAAACAGGTTTCATGATCCGCCGATGTTGCATTGGCAGTTAGCGCAATAATCGGTATCCGTCCGCGGTGTTTGACTTCATGCGTTTCTTCCCACTTGCGGATTTGCAGCGTCGCCTGCAATCCGTCCATTTCCGGCATTTGGCAATCCATTAAAATCAGATCGAATTTTTTCTTCTGCACCGCTTCACACGCTTTTCGTCCGTCTCCGACCAGCACGAAAGCATAACCGGCATTTTTCAGCGTTTCCCCGACAACAATCTGATTGACCCGATTATCCTCCGCCACTAATATCGCCGGCTGATTCTGAACGATAATGCCGGATTCATCAGTACGCCGGAAATCGTCCAGCGTCTTTTGCAGCGATTGGTTTTCCGCCCACTCTTTCCGCAATTCCGCCCGTCGGGCGGCTGCCTTCGCATCCGGCTCGTCCGGTATCCCCGTCAACACACCGATCACCGCATTAAAAAGTGAAAAACCTAAAACCGGTTTGCTGACATACCGGTCGATGGCTTGATCAACACCTGCCGTTTCCGGCAGCGTTGCCAAATCGCTCGACAGCGGCAGCAGCATAATTGCCGATATGTCTTTGATCCGATCATCGTTTTTGACCGCATGCACCAATTCAAGACCGGACGCATCGCTCAATTCGTTATTCGTCATTAAAATCCGGTAAGGTCGTTTTTCTTCGGCGGCATCGCGGAGCATTTTTAAGGCGTGTTCCTTCCCGGAACAAGTATCAACCGTCATTCCCCAAGCGGTTAACTGTATCTGCATCGCATACCGCAGTACACTGTTATCGTCGGCAACAATAACGGACTGCCCCGCCAGTTCGGGACGACCATGCCGTATCACCGGCTGACGCATGCTGTCCTGTTCATTGCTGCTTCCGTCCTGCTGCTCAACACTTTTCATCGGCAGCCGGAACCAAAATGTCGAACCTTCACCGTCCACACTTTCAACACCGATTTCTCCGTTCATCAAGTGAACGAGTTCTTTAGAAATCGCCAGCCCCAAACCGGTCCCGCCGTATTTTCTCGATTGCGAAGCGTCAATTTGCGAAAAGGAGCGGAACAGCCGGTTCATCCGTTCTTTCGGAATACCGATGCCGGAATCCTTGACGGCGAATTTGAGCATGTGGTATCCCATACCGTTCACTTGCGAGATTCCTTCATCGGCAATGCTCAAACAAACTCCGCCGTGCGATGTAAATTTGAGCGCGTTGTTGACAAGGTTGATTAAAATTTGCCGGATACGTCCCGGATCGCCCGTCACATATTCCGGTATATCCGTCAAAGCCACACTGCACAATTCAAGATTCGCACTTTCCGCTTTCGGAGAAAGAATCCCGAGAACCGAATCCATCAGTTCCGGCAGATTAAATTCGACACATTCAAATTCCAGTTTCCCCGCCTCGATCTTGGAAAAATCAAGAATATCATTGATCAGCGATAAGAGATATTTGCCGGATGCTCTGGCGATCTCGGCGTATTCTCTTTGTTTCGGATTCAATTCGGTCGTCAGCAGCAAGTCGGACATTCCGATAACCCCGTTGAGCGGTGTGCGGATTTCGTGACTCATATGAGCAAGAAACTGCGTTTTCGCAACGGACGCTTGTTCCGCTTCGATCCGCCGCGTCTGTTCGGAAAGATCATGCAGACAGGTAACCATAAAGGGCGTACCGTCCTGTTCCAGAATATCCGTAATGGCAAATGCCGGATATTCCGTACCGTCTTTTTTGCGGACAGCGATTTCGATCCGGTGAGACGTATTGGCAATGACGTTCTGTACAAAACGATCCCACATATCCGGCGATTCGGACAGAGCGGGGAAAAACGGAAAAATTAAATGCCCGACCAGTTGATCTGGATTGTTTAAGCCGACGGCAGCGGCTGCCGCGGCATTGGCATAGATAATGTTGCCGAAAAGCGATGTCCAAAAAACCGGTTCGGAAAGATGAGACACAACGGCTTGCATGGTGCGCTGGGCTTCAATCGCTTTCTGCTGCGTTGTTTCATCATACATAATACCGGCAATCTGATCCGGCTGCGGCTGGAACAGAATAATCTGCCGGTACGGACTCGTTTTGCTGTCGGGAAAATAGTAATGATAGATGCCGGATTGTCCTTCGGCGGTGATCTCAAAACTCTGCCACCACCGGAAACCGAACTCGTGAGACGTACATCGGATTCCTTGAAACAGCGTCAGTGCGGATTTGCCGAGAACGGGTTCCCCGTCCGGTTCGCTGAACTGTTCCATGAATGTCCGGTTTACGTAAAAAAACCGGTAATCGCCGGGAACCCCGTATTCATTACGGATCACGTTAAGAATAAACAAACCGCCGTTAAGGGCTTCGGCAAGCGACCGGTATTGGGATTCACTTTCTTTGATGCGTTTGGCGGCATTCCATTCGTCTGTTTTATCCCGGCACCGCCAAATCCGCAGAAAATCGTCCCCTGTCGCGGACATAATCGTGTGCGCCCGGAACCGCAGTATATTTCCGCTTTTGAAGAAAACGACATTATCGTCGCCGGACGATTCTCCTTCCGCAAGATGCGTTAACAGATTTCCGGCAATCTCCGGGTCTGCGGACGACCGCATGATCATTTCCCGAACTTGCTGCGGAGACATTCGGTTCCAATTGATGTTTTTTCCTCCGTCCAGCAAATCCGCCGCCATTTCCCGCAGCAAACTATTTGTATGCAGAACAGACTCTTTGTTAACGGCAAGAATTCCGTCATCGGACGTTTCCAAAATGACGTTAAGCAGCGATTCACGCTGTTTCACGGCTTCATTGGCGGAATGAAGCACGGTAATATCGTGAAACATGAACACAATCGTTTTGCCGGACAATCCGATTCCGGTGACGACGGCTTCAACATGCCATTCGCAAACCCTTCCGTCATGAAACCAGAACGTCCCTTTCTGCGGTTTGCCGGTTGCCCGGACGGCGTTCAGTGCCAAAACAATGTCTTCGGGATTACGGACGTATTCGGCGAAAAAACGTGAAACGGACTCTTTGGGATTTTTGACAATAAAGACATCAATATCGGTGTTGCCGAACATTTTCCGAAACGGTGCGTTCACGAGACATCCGTCTGCGGATTCCGAAATCGCGACAATCCCGATGTGCGCCGATTCGAGAATCGCCATTTGAAGTTTGACTTGTTCAGCAATACGGTGTTCTGCGGTTGTTTCGCGGGAAGAAACGCTCAAATAGGTTTCGCCCTGAATAATTGCCGGAACGATCAGTGTTTCAAGATACCGTCGTTCGCCGCGGATGACATGTTCGGATTCAAACCGCTGTGGTTTTCCCGATTCGGCTTGCAACTGCACTTCTTCAAGATAGGATTCTGAAAGTTCCTGTAAGGATTTTTCTGTAATGCCGATGCGTGAGCGGATAGACACGGCAAAGGATTGTCCGACGGATTCATCGGCGAATTCGCGGAAAATATCCGTGAATGCCTGATTGATCAAAACAATTTTCCGGTTGCGGACAATTTCGAGCGGTTCCCGCGATGAATTGAAAACAGAAAAGGGCATTCCCTGTTCTCCGTCGCTTCCGTCCATATATTGCCGCATAGTATTTTCGGTATCTTCGTAAAAAAACAGGAGAATTTTCCCGTCGACCGGAATGACTTGGACATGAAGATAAAGCCCGGAAAACCACGTTGAAAAGGAGGCGGAAGTCCCGTCGGCGGCGTTTTGCAGTCCGGCGATAATGATCGGATTCATCCGAAAATAGGAGATGGCGGACTGACCGGCAGCGGAATCAAAGCAGTGAAGAGAAACACCGTACAGTTGTTCAATGTTGGTTTGTTCATTGATGACAACGAGACCGCAATGGGGCGAAGCAAAAAGTCCTTGGACAAGTTGCAGGGCAATTTCGGGAGCAATGGCGGTGTCCTTCAATACAGACATAACTGAACGCGAATGGAAAAACCGCTGCCATTGTATCCGAATTACGGCAAAAAACAACTTGCGGTTCGGAAAATGTCTGACGGGCAAAGAAAAAGGGCGGCTGCTTCCGGCAGAAGCCGAAAGAACAGCCGTCCTTTTACCTTTCGCCGGAAAATACCGGCAAGGACCGAAGCATCGGCAATCTTACACCGTAACGGTCGGGCATGCCGTTCCCGTTCTGCACGCTTTCTTGCATGCCTTCTTGGTTCTCTTCACCGATTTCTTCGATGCTTTCTTCGAAGATTTCTTCGATGCTTTCTTCGAAGATTTTTTCGATGATTTCTTCACGGACTTCTTAGCGGCCTTCTTGGCGGCTTTCTTCGACGCTTTTTTCGGCATTGTAAATTCTCCTGGAAATGGAGGTGAGAGACAAAACAAAAGCAATAATGTCCTGTCTCGAAATAGTGAGGCCTCGGTTACAGCAACCGATAACAACCTCGCGGAGAGGGTGATTCCAGATCGGCGCAAAAAGAAACCGGCAAAGTTCATCCTGCAAAGAGAACAGTTCTGCATGTCTAACCGTGCTGACCATCATTTTGTAAGAAGTCGACAACTTCGGCGATTCCTTTCGACGTTTCACAGAAGATCAAACCTGATTCTCCGGTGACCTGTCGATAAAAAAGTTATGAACAAGTCCTTCATGAGTCCTTTCCATGAACCCGGTGTTCTCAACCATTCGTTTCATGACAAGAATCATTTTGCTCAATGATACCGTCTTTCGACCGAATGACAAGTCCATCGGACATGTAATTCCTCATTCATTGACGGAGTAGTTTACCATTTTTCCAAAATAATGCAAGAGGTACAGAACAAAAAAATACAAAAAAAATACAAAAAACAAAATTTTTTTTCGGTGGCGGAAATTATTTTGCCGCAAAAATCATGAAATGCCTGCCGATCATTCAAACGATGAAAACATTCCGCAAACATTTTTTGTCCTTTTGTAATCATTCATGCGGTACGTGCGGAATAACGTCACAGTACGGAATTACCAGTGCCGGAACGACATGAATGTAAGACGCTGATAATTCTGATACGCAAACAATGCGAAGAGTACGGTAATGTAGAATTCGTTGTACAGCAGCGAAACGGCGGCAAGCACGACCGACAGCGTCAGTGAAAAAATGTACGTATTTTTTTCACCGCTGCGGGGAAAAATATACGAAAAAACTTCCCGAAGGATAAAACCGCCGTCCATCGGAAAGATCGGAAGCAGATTAAATATCCCCCAGACAACCGAAATGAAAAAGATCGTGTCCAGCCAAAAGCGGAAAAGAGGAGCGGCCGGCGAATGGTCCGGCACCGGCGGCATAATATAAAACATCAGCAAAACGGCGGCGGCAAGAATAAAACCGGCAAACGGACCGGCGAAAGCAAGAAAGGATTCCTGCACCATTCCGATAAATCCACGCCGGCGGTGATGTTGATGCACCGGTACCGTCAAACCGCCGAACCCATGCACGATAAGCGACGACTCGACACGGACGATATACCGGTAAGCCAGTCCGTGTCCAAGTTCATGAACCAGAATGGAAACAAGAATCGCAGACATGACGATCAACATTTTGCCGATCCAATCGGACATATTCGCATTGGACATATTCTCAATACGGTCGCATATCATCGCTGAAAGAAGGGCGGCTGTCAGCCAAAAGACGGGCTGAATCGTAACCGGAAAACCGAAAAGACGAAAATGAAAGTCGGACATTCTTTTTTTCTGGAAAACGGAAACGGAAATTGTACCCCAACGTGCCGGCGTTTTGTACGGTCTGTTTTTTCCGACCGCCCGTTTTCCTCTTGCGGTGTTGCCGGTATTTCGTTATTCTCGGAGCAGACGCTGTGCCGGCATGCTGTACCCGCAGATTTCGATGGTGTATAAAACCTTTTCCCTTTTGTTTTTGTGTCTTTGTTTGAGCGGATGCTCTTTCTTCAAAGGACTATACCGAAGGCAGCCGCCTATGCCGCCGCTGGTCACCGCAGCACAGCCGACTCTGGAACAATTAACCGCCGCCATCAATCAGAATAGCCAAAAGATTCGGAATTTTTCCGCTCCGAATGCTTCCATTTATGCGCCCGGCGTTTTGATTCCGCTTCATTCGCGGCTTTTCTTTGAACGTCCCAAACGTCTCCGTCTTCAGGGTTCCGCCACCGCCCTGACCGGACAAGAATACGATTTCGGCAGCAATGACACCCTCTTCTGGATTTGGATGCGGAAGTTGACCGGAGAAATGTGGTACTGCCGGCACGATCAATATCCGGCTTGTCCTGTCCGATCCAAAATTCCGATTGATCCCGACTGGCTTATTGATGCGCTTGGACTCGCCGAGTTCAAACCGTCCGATCTTCATTCGGGACCCAACCGCCTCGCTGACGGCAACTGGGAAATCCTTTCCCGGTGTCAAACGGCTTCCGGGCAGTTTGTCAAACGTACCGTGATTGATTCCAAAACCGGCTGTATTCTCCGGCAGGAATTGTACACGCCGCAAAACAAACTGATTGCCTTTGCAGCGGCAAGCGATCTGCGGTTTGATCGGGGAACGGGCATTTACTATGCCCGAAAGATTGAAATACAGTGTGAAGGAACCGAAGGCAAAATGGTCATTGATTTGGGAACGCCGGTTTTTAATTCGGAAACGCCGTTTGCTCAAACAACCTTTGAGATGCCGGTTTTTTCCGGGTATCAGGCGGTTGACTTATGCAGTCCGGAATTTTTGCAGCCGCGTGGAGCCGTTATGCCTCCGCCGATACCGCTGCCGGCGGGTACGCCTGTGCCGCAAGCCGGTATTCAAACGATTATTCGGTAAT